>JAJPZE010000014.1 GCA_021204565.1 Prevotella sp.
GAAATCCCCCCGACATCCATCATGCGCGAGTTTGTCGGAGGCTCAAGCTTCAAATATTAAACGCCGGGGACAAAGCTCCGGGGATGTAGTAAAATTTGCGGCATTTCGGGTAACCTTACCCGCCTGATAAAAAAATCACCCTTAACCTTACGGCTCCCCGCCCGCAACGACAGCGATGGCGAGCCGCCTATTCCCCTTGTGCCGGAAGAAGATAACGGTCGAGCACCGCTTGTATCCGCCCGGCGCAAGAGGTCATCACCGCTTGCGCCTTTAATATCTCTTGCTCGTAACCGTCCGCCTCTCTTGCCGCTTCCCGTTGAGCCTCTATTGGCGGAGCCGCGATAGTCAAGCTCTTCACTCTTTCCGTTGAAGCACGATATGAACGGCTAAATCTTACTCGCTCTCCTTCTTTTTTCAGGGAATAGGCTAATACCTTGGGCAATATTTGCTCTGTCTTTATCCGGATAACGCCGCAATGGTCTGTCGGATAAAATGGTGTGCCTTGTTTGATAACGTTCACCATCCAGTCGCCATCTATGCCCCATAGTACGGAATCAGTTGAGTAATCCGTAATTAATTGTTTATTTATTTTTCCAAACGGCTCAAACACATTGGCACTATACACCGGTATGTCATATTCATCGCTCATCATATCGCTTGTAACTCGCTTGCCGATAAAGATATCAAACAATGCCGGGTCTGATAATCTTAAGGGATTACTCCCATGCAAATTATCGAAGAGGCGGTTAATCTTTGCCTTATATGTCTCTATTTCCGCGCTGCACTTGCTATATTCGTTGTCTATTGCCTCGCACTCGGCAACTATTTGGTTTATTATGTTATTCGGCGGAGCGGGTATTTGAATTGTTTCAAGGTCTTTGGCATATACGTGTGGTTGGTTTGCTCCTGTTTTTAGGGAGTAGATAAAGTCCTGTATGCTTTTGAGGTAATAATAGATGTATGATGTTTCGGTATTGTCTTTGCCGTATATTGTTATGCAGTCGGAAGCGAAGATTCGTTCTTTCCAGAGGTTGACGAAGCCCGCCGTTCCGGAGGCACTGACGGTTATCACGTCCGGCTCGCGGTTGTATTCGTTGTGCATATAAGCGTAACTCTTCCCTCCGGCGACAACTTTATATGGTCCTTCAGTTGTGTTTGCTTCGGTTATGTTTGTGCCTTTGTCGATGCCCTTTGCAAACTTGGCTAAGTTAACCAATTCATACTTACTTGATACTTTCTGCGTTACCTTTGCCGTAGTGGCTATTTCCTTATTAAAGGTTGCCGTGTCGAAGTTGATAAGGTCTTTGAGCTTATAATATTTAATGTATTGTCCGAGTTGGGTGTCAATTTGGGTTATTCCTCCTGCGAAGGAGTTGCGTACTGCGCGAGCAATAGTGCCTGTGGCGTATCTGTCGTTAATATTGTATAGTTTGCCGCCAAGGGGGTTAGGGATTATTCCCTCGTTTCCTTTCCTGTTGCTCCATGCATACCCGAGGAACTCCGTTTGCCCGTTGTTGTCTGTTGGTGCGGTTACGACGAGGGTTGTCTGCGTGTAAGCGAGGGCGAAGTAATAGAGTTTGTCGCGTTCGGTGGCGAGAGCGTACTTATAAAACTTCTCCTTGCGTATAGCCTCTTTTTGCTCGTTGGTAGTGTTCTTCGGATATTTTATCGTTTGGCGTTTGAAGGCGTCGGTATATATTTTGAAGTAGCCGTGCTCAGCCCAATGGTCGGGGCTTTCCGTTTTGCTTAGAAAATGTTGATAGTCCTCGAGGCTTACTTTCCGGTCTTCAAGATAGAGGCGGAGCATATTGCCGTCTTCGGGGAAGTCGTCCGGCGTGTCGCCGTTGAAGACTGACTCAACGCTGTCTTTCATTAGGGCGGCTATGCGCGGGGGTTCGTTGTAACGTTCGAGGAAGAGCATCGCGGTGTTGGTGCCAGTTGCTCCGAACGTCTTGCTTCCAAATACCGCAATGGCTCGAATAAGGAAGTTCTCGAGCAGTTTCTCCCGCGCGGCGATGTAATCGGCGGAGTTGTTGGTGAGTATGGAGACGGGCAGGATAACCGCCGCGAGACCTCGCGGACGTAGCAGTTGCGTTATCCGCTCGACGAACAGCGTTTCTATCTCCCCGCTGTCGTTGGATATTTTGGGGAGCAGGTCGAAAGTGTTGTTCTTTAGTTTAAGGTGCTGTTTGAATGCTTTGACGGAGTATGGCGGATTAGCGACGAGGATGTCGAACGCGCCGGCAGCAATCCCTTTGTCGGGATAGTTCTCCAATCCATCGCCGAAGATGATGTTCGCTCCGCCCGCTCCGTTCATAAACATTGATATCTTCGACACTCGCGCGAGGCGGTAGTCTTTCTCCACGCCGAAGATATACCTCTCCGTCCAAGTGTTGTCGGCGGGTCGGTTGCCCTCGTCTT
The DNA here is from genome assembly GCA_021204565.1 of Prevotella sp. GTDB lineage: Bacteria > Bacteroidota > Bacteroidia > Bacteroidales > Bacteroidaceae > Prevotella. Next base: position 2,422 of record JAJPZE010000014.1, read on the forward strand.
TGCGGCGGTTGGCATCGTTTATAGCCTCCACCGCTTCGGTAAGGAAATGCCCCGCGCCGCAGGCGTAGTCAATCACTTTCGGTTGCCCGACGCGCGATATATAGTCCGCCACGGGCAGCGCGTCCCAGACGAAACGGGTGATGGGTACGGGCGTAAAGAACTGCCCCTCGTTTTGTTTGAACCCTTTATTGAGCAGTTGCTCGAAGAGGTCGCCCAAGAATTGATGCCGCGACTGATAAACTATGCGGTAGTTTTGAAAGAGTTGCACCACCTCGACGAGTATCTTTCCGTTTTGGAGAAAGAGCTCCTCGTTGTGTACGTCCTTAAAGGCGAAATCGTTGTTGGAGTAGAATTTGAGCTTGCGTATGGTGGCGTTCAGCTCGTTCACCGCCTCACGCCGTTTGCTTCTTGTCATCCGGCTGAACAATTTCTCCGCATAGTCGGCGGGGATGTAGATGATGTCCTCGCGCATAAACTCTTTCATTCCCTGCGAGTGCAAGCGTTGCAGCCGGTCTTGCAATGTCTCGTATGTATCCGTGCCTTGCTTGTATTGAAAGTCGACCTCTTCGTAGTCCTGCTTGGTGCTTTCGTCTACGAGTTTGCAGATAAAGAGCGCGGTAAGGCGGTTGAAAGCGTTTTCCTTGTCAGACACGTTGTTGTGGCGCAGTATCTCCTCGAAGCGGTTTACAATCTTGTCTTCGGGCTTAAAGTCGCGCAGGTCTCTCTTCCTCAATGGCGGAATACCCACGTTGTAGGCGGTGCTGTCAGCGTTGAATATCGGGTCGGCGACCCATTCCTTGCCGTATATCTCGTCCCAGACGGCGTAGCGCTCGACGGCGGTGTGCGCCCGTGCATACGTCAGTATGTCCTTGTCCCGCTCGGCAAGTTTGAGGATGTTGGCATCGTCTTCGGAGTGTACGGCGTGCGAGGTGTACACTATCTTGCCGTCTTTATAGTCGGACGCATACAGGGCGAGCCACTTCGTCGACTCTTCCTGTTGCCAATAGCTAAAGAGTTGTCCGCCGATTTCTTCGGTGTTCTTCCTCTCTTTGTTATATTCCGCGCCGGCCGTTTTACACTCGATAATGATGTACGACGCGCCTTTGTCGTCCCTTATAAGAATATCCGCCTTGCCCCCGCTTGCGCCGTGACCGACTATCCAACGCGGCTCAAGCTCGATATGCTCAGGGCGGTAACCTTTTAAGAGCAAACGGCAGACGCACTCGAATACTACAAAGTTCTCGTTGTGTTCAAAGTTGCTCGTCGTCGCATCGTGAACCGTTACACCTTTCGGATATATAAGTTTCCGCTCTGCAAAGTCAACGGCAATAACATCACCTTGCACTTTGAGCAAGTAACGATTGTACATATCGCCGGTGAACCCGAGCGTTATCAATACATTCCTGAGGTTGTTTTCGGTAATCATATCCGGCACTGTTGTTTTATCTTCCGATACATAACGCAAAGGTAACGGAATATTTGGAGATGCGGCGGGAAAAGCGTAACTTTGTGCAA
>JAJPZE010000206.1:0-973 GCA_021204565.1 Prevotella sp.
TGTCTATGTCGTCTATTTCAAGTATTTCGTTCTTAATATAGAAGTCGAGTTCCCGCGAAAGAAAACCTTTCAAGTCTTTGTGTATAAAATAATCAAATGTATTCCTTGCCACATAATCCGCCAAATGCTTTTGCAACAACGTTCTCCACCGGTCGCTCTCCGTAGGTCGTAATGCAAGCACCTGCGACCGGAACTCCGCCGGGATTAGCTCTTTCACCGCCTCGTAAGCGGCAGTAATAAGGGCTTTCTGTTTGGTCGTCTTGGGATAAAGCCCGTATGTAAAGTTGATATGCAGCTCCCCGTTGATGACTTCAACCGGCTTTTCTTCGTATAGAGCGAAACGCCGCTCCATATTGTTCTGCACCTTGTTGTTGTTCTGCTCCGTTGTGGCTTCTTTCAAAGTGAACTCCACCACCTTGCCGCTCTCCGTCCGGAAACGGTAATTGCGGAAATATTCCCCGGTCTTTATGTAATATTGGTCGGCATTCGCCCAATGGAGTTTCACTTCCTCGCCCTCGTAAGGAATGGCGTACACATCCTTTTTGTACCGCCGCTGCGATATGAAATCTCCGCCGTCGTAATAACGGCTGAAAAAGATTGTCAAATGGGAATACACATCATTCTCCCAATCCCTTGCGCTTCCTACTTCCGCAAGTCTGGCTTCAAGCTCTTGCACTTTCGGGATGTCTCCCGGACGTATGCCCAACTCTATCGCATTTTTCCTCGCTTTCTCAAGCTCCCGCTCCGTGTCGATTGTTTGCAAAGATTTCCCGCTTACAAGTATCTCCTCTACCTGAGCTTTAAGCCTTTCGTTCAAATACCTTTCTATCTCGTCCTTTTTATTGTTCATTATGCGATAGATACCAAAGTCGAGGTCGGCTTGGTCAAGCATAAATACCTTTTTGAGAGTGTTCTTGAACGATTCAAATTGATTTGTCGCCATTGCTATTTATTTGCTGCCTGTCCCCCGCTA
>JAJPZE010000206.1:983-16057 GCA_021204565.1 Prevotella sp.
ATTGGCAAGGAAAAGACGTAATAATATATGTAAATTTGTTGCAAAAATAATACTTAGAAAGCAAAAATCTCCCTCTTTCCCGATAAATCGCCCGCAACACCCGCTTTCCGCACGGACATAAACGCCATATAAAGCGTTATCCCCTCGGAAACGCCCGCCGCCCCCAAAGAACACGCGAGGATAAAATAGTGCAAGCCGATTCTTGTATTCCCCTTTGTAACCCTTTGACTTTCAAAGCGTTGCCTGAGCGTAGGTTTTACCGCCCACGAGCGTAGGTTTTAGGGCGCAGGAACGTAGGTCTTGGGGGGTATGGATATATGCTCGTGCAACGCAAGAACATAGCTGCTAAAATAGTGTTAGTATGCAGACGGATGAAAGGGTATTAGCCGCTATGTCCCATGTCCCTTTCGTAGGGGGTTATATAAATAAGGAATGTGAGGACGAATGAAATAAGGGAAAGAAACGGGGGCAATGTTTCCGTTTCTTTCCTATTCCCTTTTATTCCCTTATTGATCCGAACTTCCCGTTCACGCGGTTGACAGCCTCTACCTTGCCCGGCATTTGGACATCGGCATAGATTTGCGTTGTGAGGACGCTTTTGTGTCCCAATAGTTTGCTTACCGTTTTAATGTCCTTGCACGCCGCCAATGTCAAAGTTGCAAAGGTGTGGCGCGAGGTGTTGAAACTCACGTTCTTGTTGATGCCGGCTTTGTTCGCAATCCATTTGCAACTCACCTGGATTGCGGTATTGGTCGGCAAATGAAACACCTTGTCGGAAGCCGCCGCGCTATCGGGCTTCTCCGGCAGATAGCGCAACGCCATCTTCCCTAACGGCACGAGAACCGGCTCTTGCGTCTTTCTCATTGTGATGAAGACAAACTTATTACTTCCCTTTGTCTGTATGCTGTCCCACGTCAGGGCAATAATATCACTCTTGCGCAAACCGGTAAACGACGCGAAACCAAACGCCTGTTGCACCGCCTTGCCGTCTGTCGGCACGGCAAGGAATCGTTCCAACTCATCCTTTGTCAAGTATTCTCTTTTGGCGGCAACCGTCTTTATACGCTCTTCTCTGCTTAATGAATAGAACGGATTGCGTTTGATTACGCCTTCCCTCACCGCACGGTTAAGCACGCAGTTCAGCCGCATTTGATAATGTTCCAACGATGATTGCGACAGTCCGCAGACATTCTTCGTCGCTTTCGAGCTTTTGTATTCGGTACGCAACCACGCTGAGAACCCTTGTATAAACGCTTTGTCGGTCTTCGCTATTAACAGATTGGGACGCTTTATGCGGTTAAGATAAAGACGTATGATACCGTTCACATTGCGTATCATATTCATTATGGAGACGGACGCGCCGCCCTGAAACATCAACACCTCGTATTGGTCAAGCCATTCGGAAAGCGTTCTGATATTGGGATAAGCCGTGCTTTCCTTTGCCTTTTGTTCACGGTTGCGTTTAATCCGCTCCGGGTGCAGAACATATTCCGCCCGTATCGCCAATGCCCGTTTCATTGCATTCTCATTGCGCAACCTTGCGTCCTTGTTCACTTCCGGAACAAGATAAAGACCGAGATACTCGTATGTTCGCTTGCCGTCGTATGTGATGTCAAGATACAACGACTTGTTGCCGTCTTTGCATTCCCTTTCCCTTAATGTTATCCTCATCTTTCGCTTCCCTTTTATTCCTTTCCGGCAAACATATCGTCAACAAGACGGACGGTATCGACTTTCTTTTGGTCAACGATTTTGGCGTATATCTCCGTTGTCGTTATGTTCTTATGTCCGAGCAACTTGCTTGTCGTGTACAAGTCTCCGCCGAGCGAGAGCATTAACGTGGCGAACGTATGGCGGCTGCTGTGAAACGTGATATTCTTTTGTATGCCGGATGCGGCAATCCAGTTGTGCATGGATTTGTCGCGCGTGTTCCGGCTCTTGGGCAAGTCGGGGAACACCGGTTCCGATGTGCCGCGCCGGGGCATCCACCGCTTTGCCTCTTTTGACAAGGGAACGGTAACGTATTCCTTTGTCTTCTCCATTTGAATGCGAATGTACTCCACATGGTCGTTAGATTCGTTGATGTCGCTCCACCGCAATTTCAAAATGTCGCTTATACGCAGTCCGGTGAAACAGGCGAAGATAAACGCTTGTTTCATACTTGCGTGGTCAATCGGAGTATCCATCAGAATACGTATCTCGTCAATGGTAAGGAATTGACGCTCGCAATCTTTCTTCCCCACTTTCTCCCTTGTCTCCAAGAGGTTGAAAGGGTTGCCCTCGATGATACCGTCCCTCACCGCCTTGTTCAGCGCGGCGGAAATAGCGGCGATATACCCGTGTACCGTGCTTTGATGTAACGGCTTGTCGTTTCTCTTGTGCGATGCCCCGCTTTTGGCAGAACGCAGGAAAGAGATAAAGGAGCGGCAGAAATCCTTGTCGATGTCTTCTAATGCGATATTCGGGCAACCCGCCTTTGCCAGAAACAAACTCATCCACCGGTGCGCCTTTACCCGGTTGCAGAATGCGCTTTTAGACAAAGATATGTCCTCGCGGTCATATTGATTAAGCCATTCCTCCAAAGGCATCGCCGCCCGTTTGATGACCGCCCAGTTGTCCGCCCCGTGATTTTGCAACGCTATGATACGTTGCGACCTCACCCTCTCCGCAATTGCCAGCGTCTCCGCATTCTTTCTCTTGTCGGCTGTTGTCCTTTCGGGTATCAGATAGAGACCGAGATACTCGTTCTTCCGAACGCCCTTTTTATAGATGTCAAGATAGAGACTGACCAGTCCGTCTTTCCTTTCCCGCCTGCGCAGCCGCACCGGCTCTTTCAACTTCGGTGCTTTCGCCTGTCTTCCCATTTGTAAGTTGTTTTGATATGTTTCTATATAGTTCGATACACTCTCACCCTGTTGTTTGTTGCCGCAAAGTTATATCAAACGATTGAATGCCGCGCAACAAATACGCAACAGGAATGCACCGAAACAGCATATACAACCATATAGAAAGAAAAGGATGTCAAACCATCATACACACGCATAAACTATTGTATATCAGTGTTATATCCTTGCTTTTCTTTTATATCCCGTGATATTCCCGCACGTACCGGGCAGTTTTTAATAGCTGCTGCGCAAGCGTTACCGCTGTTCTTCGGTATCACGAATTGACGTACTGCGTAAAACGGGTGTAGAACGCCAACACTGACAGCTATGATAGAGAGCGGCAAACAAGACCTTTACCCGGCATACCCCGTATTCAAAGGGTTACAGCGTCCTTTGGAATTTATGGGTTTGCAGGGTCGTTACATCTACTGGGCGGCAGCCACTGCGGGTTCTGCCGTTGCGGGTTTCATCCTCGGTTACTGCCTGTCCGGTTTTGTAGCCGGTCTTGTATTGCTTGTTCTCTTCTTGGCTGTCGGCGGCGTTCTTATTGCCGTCAAACAGCGGAAAGGACTTCACGGCAAGAAGAATGAACGCGGCGTATTCATCTACGCATATACGAAGAGACTTTAATGATTAAGAGATATACGATGTTTGTGGTTTTATGTAGTTGATGTCGGATGTGCCGGGCGCATCACGTGTGATGGTGCGCCCGCTTTTATTGCCATCCGCACAAGGACATATTCACGCGAACAAACGAAACAGAAGCAATGGTATTGTACGTTTTGTTATTTTTTATCGCTCTCTGCACGGGGATGAGCATATCCGTTTATGCCTTCGGCACGGGCGGCAAGCGTAAGAAGATTTTTCAGGACATATATTTCTCCGTTGAGAACACCGACGGTATCGGTGTTCTCTATACCAAGACGGGCGAGTATTCTGCGGTGTTGTCAATGGAGAACCCGGTGCAGAAATACTCTGCCAACATAAACGCTTATTACGAGTTCACCCGTCTTTTCACTGCCATTGCCCAAACACTCGGCGAGGGATACGCCCTGCATAAGCAAGATGTATTTGTAAGGAAACACTTTCACGAAAGCGATAACGGCAACCGTGAATATCTGTCCGAGAGTTACTTCCGCTATTTTGACGGACGGTCTTATACGGACAGCCGTTGTTACCTCACAATCACACAGGAGAATAAGAAAAGCCGTCTGATGTCGTATGACGGCAAGAAATGGCGTGATTTTCTTGTCAAGATACACAAGGTTCACGACCAGTTGCAAGATGCCGGAATAAAGGTTCGTTTTCTCGACAAGGATGAAGCGGGGGAATATGTCAACCGCTTCTTTGCCATGAACTACCGGGACGAGGTGGTGTCAATGAACAACTTCAACGTTGATGACGACATTATCGGTATGGGCGGCAGACGTTGCAAGATATACAGCCTTGTGGATGTAGACAGTATCAGTCTGCCGTCCGTTATTCGTCCGTACTCCAATATAGAGGTTAACAGCGCGAGTATGCCCGTTGACCTTGTCGCCGCCATTGCGCGGATACCCAGTGCCGATTGCGTGGTGTACAATCAGGTTGTGTTTATTCCCAATCAGAAGCACGAGCTTGCCTTGCTTGACAAGAAAAAGAACCGCCATGCGTCGATGCCCAATCCGAACAACCTTATGGCGGTCGAGGACATAAAACGCGTGCAGGAGGTGATAGCGAGGGACAGCAAGCAACTTGTTTATACGCATTACAACATTGTCGTAACGGTATCGGGCGATACGGATATACAAAAGTGTACGAACTACATAGAGAACTCGTTTTCACGGATAGGCATACACATCTCCAAACGGGCGTATAACCAATTGGAGTTGTTTGTCAGCTCTTTCCCGGGCAACTGTTACGGTCTGAACAACGATTACGACCGTTTCCTTACGCTCTCCGATGCCGCTTCGTGTCTTATGTATAAGGAGCGTATCTTGCATAGCGAGGATACCCCTCTCAAGATATATTACACCGACCGTCAGGGCGTGCCGGTCGCCATTGATATTACGGGAAAAGAGGGAAAGGAGAAGCTGACCGACAACTCCAATTTCTTCTGTCTTGGTCCGTCGGGCAGCGGCAAGTCGTTTCACATGAACAGTGTGGTGCGCCAGCTATGGGAGCAGAATACCGACGTGGTGATGGTTGACACGGGAAATTCGTATGAGGGGTTGTGCGAGTATGTCGGCGGAAAGTACATCGCCTATACGGATGACAAGCCAATCACGATGAATCCTTTCAATATCAGCCGGAAAGAGCTGAATATAGAAAAGATTGATTTCTTAAAGAACCTCATACTATTGATATGGAAAGGTTCGGAAACGAAGATACCGGAGTTGGAGTTCCGTGTTGTGGAGCAATTGGTGACGGAGTACTACGATTTTTATTTTGGCGGCGTTCAGGGTTATTCCTCGTCCGTGAAAGAGACTCTGCGCAAGAATCTCTCCGCTATGGAGAAGCGGCACGGCACGGATTTGTCGCAGATTAAAGAGAAAGTGGAGAAGATTATACACGGTTTGGAGAAACGCCGTATGTCGCTCCGGGTAACGAGCCCGTCCTTCGACAGTTTCTATGAGTTTGCGTGCGAGCGCCTCGACCAGATATGTATTGAGAATAACATCACCACTATAGATTGCGACAACTTCGCCTATATGCTTCAGAACTTCTATCGCGGGGGCAAGTACGACAAGATACTCAACGAGAATGTTGACTCCACCCTCTTCGACGAGACGTTCATTGTATTCGAGGTGGATGCCATTAAGGAGAACAAACAGCTCTTCCCCATCGTAACGCTCATCATTATGGATGTTTTCTTGCAGAAGATGCGTTTGAAGACGAACCGCAAGGTGTTGGTTATCGAGGAGGCGTGGAAAGCCATTGCGTCTCCTCTTATGGCGGAATACATCAAATACATGTACAAGACGGCTCGCAAGTTTTGGGCTTCTGTGGGTGTTGTTACTCAGGAGATACAGGATATTATCGGCAGTCCGATAGTCAAGGAAGCTATTATCAACAACTCCGATGTTGTGATGTTGCTTGACCAGAGCAAGTTCCGCGAGCGTTTCGACGAGATAAAAGCCATACTCGGTCTGACCGATGTGGACTGCAAGAAGATATTTACCGTGAATCGTATGGATAACAAGGAAGGGCGCAGTTTCTTCCGCGAGGTGTTTATCCGCAGGGGCAGTGTGAGTGGCGTGTATGGTGTTGAGGAGCCGCACGAGTGTTATATGACATACACCACGGAGCGTGCCGAGAAAGAAGCCTTGAAGCTGTACAAACGCGAATTGGGGTGTTCGCATCAGGAAGCTATCGAACGCTATTGCCGTGATTGGTCGGCGAGCGGCATATCGAAGTCTTTGCCTTTCGCGCAAAAGGTGAACGAGGCGGGACACGTGTTGAATATTGAATTATGAGACATCTTCGCAAAATCAATTTAATTATTTGCATCTGCATATATCTGTTGTCAACGGTCTCCGGTACTGTTCACGCACAATACTACAGCGTTAATTACGACAAGGAGACGGTTGCGGCGATGGTTGCGGCGTATGCCGCCGGTACGGCAACGGAAACTTATTACAATGAATGTGTGGAGAAGATACTCAAACACTATACGAGTGCGGAAGTTGCCGCTGCCGGTATCTTCGCGTCAAAGTATCTCGACCGCCGTGCGTTGACCGACACGGGGCGTTGGAGCAGCAGTACGGAGAATTATTACTACCGCCGCATATATAAGTTGGTAAGTGAGAAGATTATCCCGAAGATTTGGACTGTTGCCGGGCTGATGTTGAAGAGTCCGCAAACGGCTCTGTATTGGAGCAGTTACCTGATGAAAGTGTGTCAGGACACCAAGAGCTTGTGCATGCAGTTTGAGAGTGTCGTTACAAACGGCAGTCTGTCGTTTTCCGATATTACGCTCCTTGAAATCGGTCAAGATGTATGCTCTGTCCTCAAGCTGTCGGAACTCGGCGGTACGGACTGGCAACAGCTGTTGGATGACATATCGTCCATGTCAGCCGATTTTACGGCGGATAATCTCACCGCCGACATTAATACACTATATACCGCCGGCGTATTATTGGCAACCGCCGGTACCGGCAATATTGAGGAAACGTTGTTGCAACAAAACGCGTTTCACAACCTGTTCTCCGGCAAGACGAGCGCAATCAAAGATATATACAACAGCTATCACGGTCTGTATGAAAGTATGGAGAGTGATGCCGGAGCAACGTTGTTAAGTATGATTGGCGGAGAGGACAACGTGGCGGGGCTGTTTGACATATCCGGTTACGATATGGCGGCGTGGACAAGCGACTATGCGAGTGATTCCGCCGATACCTATTATACCCAACGGTGGTACATTGCGAGGCGCGACCAAGGCAGTGAGTCGTTGTGCGACTATTATCCGCCAACCGATGACACAAGTATTATCAGCGGCGGCGAATGGACGCGCTACTCCACTTCCGATGCCGCGTTTTATCCGAGCAGTACGCAATTGGAAGAGATACGGAGCAATTCGGAGAGTTATGCGGGTTGGTCGCAGACGGCTGTGAATCAACTGAACAATCAGAATGACGGCTTCACATACGGAATATCATACATATTGTACAGTTACGTCATCAACAAGAACGGCAAGCAGACAAAGAAAGCATACGCTTACGAGATACATGCAACAAAGAGTTGGGATAATGTGGAAGAGGTGTACGAAGACGTGTTTGATTCGTATAGTATGGACTTTGACACGTTCAAAGCACAATTGCAGGTACGTCTTGACGCATATAACGGGAATGAAGACGGATACGTGTATTATATCGCTTCCGACGGCAAGAACTATTATCAGGCGGCGAACGAGGCGAAGATGGCGGGGTGTGAGAGCGTTACGTTCAGCGTGACGTGTAATGACTCTGTGTCGCTGGCTTCCGGCAACACCCAATACAAATGCAACACCTGCGGCAGTTCATTAAACAGCCACACAAAGGAATGCGCCATGCTAACCACTGTTTCGGAAAACGAGCTTGACCTGTCCGAACTCGACCGGCAACAATCGGATGTGAGCGGTCAAATCACCGCCGCACAAACCCGGATTGACGTTTTGGAGAGGGAGAACACGCAACTCTTGGAGGAGATTGGCAATGCGGACGCTGACGATGCAACGGCGTACCGGCAGCAATATAACGAGAACAAAAGCGAGATAGAGACATTGGAAGCGGAGCTGACAGCCCTGCAACAAGAACTGTCTGATATAAATGCCGCCATTGAGGAAGCCGCCGGCGATGACGACGTGGAGACGGATGACTATTACCGTATTCCCGCCATTATGGAAGACTGCAAGACGGCATACGGATTGACGTGGCAGAGTGAGGGTTCGTGGAGCGGATACACCTATACGCGGAAAGCCACGTTGCCGAATATCAACGGCGTTATCACGTTCACCGCCTCGCTCAGTATCGCACGCAAGCCGAAATATTTCCTCGGGATAAAGATACACCGGGCAATCGTACAGATTAGCTGGGAGCTGGCAACGGAATATTCCGATACGTCAGTTGTGGACATCATAACATTCAGCGGAGACAAGAGCGACACGGAGAAAGCCAATGAGGTGAACGAACATCTCTCGGAGATTGCGCGGGAATATCCGTCGTGCAGCATAACGACGGAATACGCGGCAAGCGACACGCCCGGAGAGGACGGCACCGACGACACGCGCCATCTGCTTTGGGCAAGCGACCGCTTGGATGTTGCTCGTGAAGTGGACAGCCGCCTGACAAAGATTTATGCAGACCTAGTATCGTTGGAGAAGATGATGAGTTATAAACGGACTATCATCGACGTGTTGAAAGATGTCGCCCCGTATGTGAATGCCGAACAGGGACGGCGGTTGACACTCGTTGAAGAATGCAGGCAACGGTGGCTGGGGAATGCCGCGCAGAGCATGCATTCTTCGGGATATAACGGCAAATATAACAGGGAGGAAGAGTAATGAATGCACCGGTATCAAGGAAGACTGCGGTATTGTTGTTTCTTTTAGCGGCCCTTATTCCGTCAAAGGTGTTGGCACAATGGACATTCGACGTAGTTAGTGTTGAAGCGTACATCAACGACCACAAGAAACAACGCTCTCTGCTGTTGGCACGCTCGATATTGGAGTATAGCAACAAGCTGTTGCACGATTACAGCAGCGAAAAGACCGTTGACTATAAGGATCTGAATGCGGAGCTTGACAAATACACGCGTGCTTTTGATATCATCGACGTGTTATACCAGTCCTTGCGCACTTGTTTGAATGTCTATTCCGCATACGAGAGCGTCAGCAACCGAATCTCCGACTACAAGAGCATGTTGGAAGATTATAAGAACAAGGTCGTTGCAAGGAACAGAATAGAGGCAGCAGATACCGTGATTATCACTATCAATGCATACGCCATAGAAAAGATTGCGGGAGAGGCGGAACACCTTTATAAGTCCGTCAGCGAACTTGCCTTATATGTCACGGGGCTTGCCGCCTGTTCCACTGCCGACTTGTTAATCGTGTTGGACGCGGTCAACCTCGCGCTTAACAACATAGAGAGTTACCTCAACTCCGCGTACATCGATACGTGGAGATACATACAGCTGCGAATAGGATATTGGAAAGGGCAAGTATATTCGGGCAAGACGAAAGAGCAACTCGTCAAAGAAGCATTCGCAAGGTGGAGAACCGCGGGCAAGATTAATCATTGATTATTATAACACTCCTGATATGAGAAACGTATTATTGAACATTCGGGCAAGCAGAATTGCCGCCGCGATAATGGTATGCAATATAATGTGCGGGAACGCGCAAAGCGTGACGTATAACCACGACAGCGCAAAGCAAACGCAAATAACCGTAATGGAGACGGGCGCGGGCTCTCTTAGCCCGGAGCTGTATTATACGTTGTTACACAGCTCCTATAAGAGTTCTGCCGCATCCACAAACAAGCTGTCTTATCGCACGCTTGCCTCTATTGACTGTTACAATCAGATTGCCGATGCCGACGCAATTGACTCCGCCTTAGTGAAGCGCGCGGAAGTCGAGGCGTTGAATATAACAGACAGGGAGATAGACATAGCGTGGCAGACAGAAGGTAGAAAGGTAACGGACAAGCTGGAAGACTTTCAGAAGAACATCAACCGTATCCTGTCTGCCGGCGGTGATGTATCCGGATTGCAGCAATGGACGGAATACTACAATATGTTTGATTGTGCGGTGCAAGCCGTAAAGGAAGCGTATATGCCCAATGCACAGCGCAAGAAAGCGTATCTGCGTATCTATGCCGATATAACGGAGCGTAACGAGTTGCTCGTGAAATACCTCGTTCTTCTGAATACGCGCAGTCATACTTCTTCCCTCTTGTCGTCCGTTGATACCCGTGTTATTCATAAGGACACAATTGTCAGTGAGGCGCGTGCGCATTGGAAAAGCAGTATGAACGGTATCGGTTATACGGGCGGCAACAATGCCTCTTCCGGAGGCGATAGCGACGGCGAAGAGACGGTAAACAGATAAGAGGGAAAGAATATACCGGCATATCAAGTACTAACAAATATCGATACGGAAACAAAGATTGTTATGTCAGATTCAAATATATTATCGGATTTCGGTATCAATCTGCTTGAAGAGGAGATTGATGATGTGATATTTCAGACGAACGAGTTTCTTACGGATGCCACATTTACGGGTTCGCAAGGACCGTTTTGGTGGATATTGCAGATGTGTATGGCGTTAGCGGCTTTGTTCTCCATTATTGTTGCCGCGGGTATGGCTTATAAGATGATGGTGAAGAACGAGCCGTTGGATATAATGAAGTTATTCCGCCCGTTGGCGATAAGCATTATTCTCTGTTGGTGGTATCCGCCCGCCGATACCGGTATGACGGGCAGCGGGAGCAGTTGGTGCGTATTGGATTTCCTGTCTTACATACCGAACTGTATCGGGTCGTATACGCACGACTTGTATGAGGCGGAGGCGACTCAGATTTCCGACAAGTTTGAGGAGGTGCAACAGCTCATCTACGTGCGCGATACGATGTACACCAACCTGCAAGCACAGGCGGATGTCGCTCACAGCGGCACGTCCGACCCCAATCTTCTTGAAGCGACAATGGAGCAGACGGGCGTGGACGAGGTAACAAGTATGGAGAAAGACGCTTCGAAGCTGTGGTTTACGTCCCTTACCGCCGGTGCGGTGATAGGTATAGACAAGATAGTTATGGTGATAACGCTAATTGTCTTCCGTATCGGTTGGTGGGCAACTATTTATTGCCAGCAGATACTTCTCGGCATGCTTACTATTTTCGGACCGATACAATGGGCGTTCAGTTTGTTGCCCAAGTGGGAGGGCAGTTGGGCCAAATGGCTCACTCGGTATCTCACGGTGCATTTCTACGGCGCGATGTTATACTTTGTGGGGTTCTATGTGTTGTTGTTATTTGATGTTGTCCTCTGCATACAGGTGGAGAACCTTACCGCTATTACTGCGAGCGAACAGACGATGGCGGCATATTTGCAGAACTCGTTCTTCTCTGCCGGTTATCTTATGGCGGCAAGCATCGTGGCGTTGAAATGTCTGAACCTTGTGCCTGACCTTGCAGCGTGGATGATACCGGAGGGCGATACGGCGTTCTCTACACGTAACTTCGGAGAGGGCGTGGCGCAACAGGCGAAGATTACCGCGACGGGCGCAATATCATCGATTATGAAGTAACGGAAAGGAATGAGTGAAACGGAAAAAGAGTATCGGATATGGTAATAAAGAATTTGGAAAACAAGATTAAGTTGGTCGGTATCATCTGTACCGCCTTTCTTGGCGGGTGCATTATCATCAGCGTGTCAAGCCTGTGGACGGCGCGTTGTATGGTGAGCGATGCGCAAAAGAAAGTCTATGTGTTGGACGGCAATGTGCCAATCCTTGTCAACCGCACCACAATGGAAGAAACGCTTGATGTGGAAGCAAAGAGCCACATAGAGATGTTTCATCATTATTTCTTTACGTTGGCTCCGGACGACAAGTACATCAAATACACTATGGAGAAAGCGATGTATCTGGTGGATGAGACGGGACTTGCCCAGTACAACACGTTGAAAGAAAAGGGGTTCTATAACAACATTATGGGAACGAGTGCGGTGTTCAGCATCTTTTGTGACAGTATCAAGTTTGACAAGGACAAGATGGAGTTCACGTATTACGTCCGCCAGCGGATAGAACGGCGCAGTAATATCCTTATGCGCGAGTTGGTAACCGCCGGACAACTGAAACGCGTGCCCCGCACGGAGAACAACCCTCACGGTTTGCTTATCATTAATTGGCGCACGCTGTTGAACAAGGATATTGAACAAAAGACAAAATCTAATTATTAAACCGGTTACGTATGGCACTTTCAGGATTGAAACGCATGCTTGTCGGCGAAAAGATGCCCGACAAGAACGACCCGAAATACAAGGAGCGGTATGAGAGGGAAGTTGCCGCGGGACGCAAGTTTGCCAAAGCAACACGTATTGACCGCATTGCGGCGCGGGTGCAATGTTTTGCCGACAGACACAAGGAGTTGTTTCTAATCATTGTATTCGGTTTCGCGGGTATCTGCTTGGCTTTAAATATCTATCGTATGGCAAGGGTTTATTCGCATTGTCATTCCGCCCGGACGGCAACGGAGATACAGGACAGCGTCTTGCGGACAAAATATAACAGAAGGAATATAACGGACGAGAGAACGACAATAATATCAGGCAATAATAACAATATCAGGGAGAAAACAAGATGACATTGAGTGAACTGAAGAAGATCAATTTTCGACAGCCGAAGTACATACTTCCCGCTATCATTTATTTACCATTCTTGGCAACCGCTTACTTTGTCATAGATGCGTTCGGCACGAAAGTGGAGGCTAAGGATGATAAGAGCTTGCAGACAACCGAGTTTCTTAATCCCAACTTGCCGGGAGCGCAGATTAAGAACGGCGACGGTATCGGCGGCAAGTATGAGAATATGACGAAGTCGTATGGCAATATTTCCGACTACTCTGCGGTGGATAACATTGACCGCGAAAACAAAGAGGAAGAAAGGGAAGATTACGAATCGCAGTACACGGAAGATGATATTGCCGCAATCGAACAGCAGATACGTGAGGACGAGGCGGCGCGTGCGGCGGAAGCCGAAGAACGTGAGGCGCAAGTACGCGCCGACCTCGACAGGGCTCTTGCGGAGGCAAGGCTGACCGGACAGACGGCAACAGGAGCGATACCCGCAGACAGCGATACCATTGTCCGCTCGGTTCCGTCACACGAAGAGATTTGTATAAAGAAAGGCGATGTTTCAGAGAACGGTGATGTTCGCAAGGCGTTAAGCGATGAAGCGAAACCGCAGGACGTGGTAAAGAAAGTAAAGGTTACGTCGGATTATTTCAATACCTTGGCGCAGAACGAACACGAACCGCGCCTTATTAAAGCGATTATTGACGAGGACATTAAAGCTGTTGACGGTTCGCGTGTAAGGTTGCGTCTGTTGGATGATATTGCCATCAATGAGACGGTAATACCCAAAGGTTCGTATCTGTACGCCACGATGAGCGGTTTCTCTACGGAGCGTGTTAAGGGAGATATCTCGTCCGTGCTTGTGGATGACGAACTTATAAAAGTATCGCTGTCTATATATGATACGGACAGTATGGAGGGATTGTTCGTTCCCGGCAGTCAGTTCCGCGAGACTACGAAAGAGGTTGCGGGCGGTACCGTATCGGGAACGATGAGTATGAACACCACCGGCAGCAACAGTCTCACGCAATGGGGCTTGCAGGCGGCGCAGAACGCATATCAGAAGACGAGCAATGCAATAAGCAAAGCTATCAAGAAGAACAAGGTGAAATTGAAGTATGGCACATTTGTTTATCTTGTCAACGGCAGGGAGCAAGGCAAGTAAATACCGGAACATCAGACTGAAAAGAGGAAAGAAAGAATAACATACAAGAAACAGATAAAAGGTAAACAGGAGTATAAATGATGAACAGAATTCGTTTTATATCAGGGCTTGTGCCGGGTATGTTGTTATCGTTGGCAACATTATCCGCAAGCGCACAAATCACGTATGAGGAGATGGAACAGCTTACGGTGAACGAGCGGGTTACGACCGTTATCACCGCCTCCGAGCCTATCCGTTTTGTGGACATTTCTACGGACATGGTTGCCGGCGATCAGCCGATTGACAATACTATCCGCTTGAAGCCGAAAGACAACGTGCATGCCGACGGCGAGGTGTTGGCTGTCGTTACAATCGTTACGGAGCGTTACCGCACGCAGTATGCTCTGTTGTACACCACGCGCATGCAGGAAGCCGTTACCGATAAGGAGATACATTTCTCGGAATGCCTTCCGTATAACAATCCCGCCGTTAGCATGTCGCTTGCTGATATGACGCAATATGCGAGACGGATATGGTCGTCTCCGGCGATGTACCGTAACGTTGGGACGCGGATGCACCGTATGACGATGCGTTTGAATAACATCTATGCCGTAGGGGAATATTTCTTCATTGATTTCTCCGTAGAGAACAGAGCCAATATTCGTTTCGATATTGACGAATTAAGGGTCAAGCTCTCTGACAAGAAATTGTCCAAAGCCACCAATACGCAAATCATAGAGCTGACCCCGGCGTTGGTATTGGAGAATGCGAAGTCGTTCAAACACGGTTACCGCAATGTTGTTGTAGTGAAGAAGATGACATTCCCCAATGATAAGGTGCTTACCATAGAGATGTCGGAGAAACAAATCTCCGGGCGCAGCATATCCTTGTCAATAGACTATGAGGACGTGCTGTCAGCAGATTCGTTCAATAAGGTATTGTTGGAGGGAAGGTAAGTATGAGACGTTTGTTTCTTATAATGGTGATGACGGCAAACGTGCTTGCTGGTTCTGCCCAGCGTAACAGCGACCGGTTGTCGGCGGGAATTGGCTGTCTGTATGAACGCGGCTTGGACGTAACCGTATCTTACGAACACGAAGCTAATTATCATAATGCGTGGGAATATTTCGCGAACGGATATATCAAATGGGAAAAATGCAAATCGTGCGGGCATGTCTGTCCCGAAAGCTTTTGGAAGAATTACCGTTCTTACGGTTTCGGGATAGCTTATAAGC
>JAJPZE010000264.1 GCA_021204565.1 Prevotella sp.
CTGATAAGGTCGGTCATGGTTACGTCCTTCACGTCAAAACCGGCGAGAAAGAACGCGTAAGCCATCTCGCGCTCGGAGTTGCTGCCTTTCTCGCGGATAACAGCCATACGCACGCCGCTGCGTTCCCGGCGGTCCGCGGATAAGTTATAAGCCGACAGTTTCCCCGTAAATGTCTTGGGAAAAATATACTCCACCGGTTGGCGGCCGATGTTCGAAGCGCGCTCCGCCGCCTTATCAGCGCTGCATTGGCGCGCGTCCAACAACGCCGAAGGCGCGAACCAAAGCGACCTCATCTTGTCAATATCAAGGCTCAAACGTTTCTCCCCGTGCCTTATATCCAATCTCCTGTCCGTCTGCGGCGTACCTATATTAATGTACGAGACGCCGTGCGAGGCGAATATCTCTTCGGTCTCGCCGAGTTTCGCCTTATCTATTTGCAATACTAACGCCGGGTTCTCCGCCAGCAGAGCTTTGACTATATCCGGCTCGTGGAGCGAATCAAGACTGACGTACATGCCGCCCCGGACATTCGCAAAGCACATCTCTAACAGACAAACCGCAAGTCCTCCGGCGGATACGTCGTGCCCGGAGAGGACAAGACCTTTGCTTACAAGCTCCTGCACGGCGGTGAATGCCGTGCTGAAATATGCCGGATCCGGAACGTCAGGCACCTCATTGCCGAGCATGCAAAGGCTTTGAGCGAACGCCGAACCGCCGAGACGGAGCGGGCAAGAGGAGAAATCAACAAGGAGCAACACGCTGTCGACATCCGTAACAACTACGGGCGCAACCGTCTTGCGCACATCGCTGACCTCGCTCGAAGCCGACACAATCACCGTGCCGGGGGACAAAACCTTGCGCCCGTCAGGGTATTTCTGCGTCATCGACAGCGAGTCCTTACCCGTCGGCACATTAACTTTCAACGCCCTGCAGAAGTCGCTTAACGCCTCAACAGCGTCGTACAGGCGTGCATCCTCACCCTCCGCACCGCGGCACGGCCACATCCAATTGGCTGACAAAGAGATGCCTTCAATGCCGTAAGACAGCGGCGCAAGAGCGATATTAGTCAACGCCTCGGCAACCGAGAGCACGCTTCCCGCGCGTGCATCAATCAGTCCGACAGCCGGCGCATGCCCTATGGATGTCGCTATTCCCTTGCGTCCGCGGTAATCAAGAGCCACGACCCCACAGTCGCTGAGCGGCAGTTGCAGCTCGCCCTGACATTGCTGGCGCGCCACACGCCCCGACACCGAGCGGTCGGCTTTATTGGTCAGCCAGTCCTTGCAAGCCACGCTCTCCAAGCCCAAAACGCCGGATATATATTGCTCAATATTATGAATGTCGTAAGTCAAAGGCGCGTAGGTATGCGGCACGGTCGTATCTCTCATAACCGTTTTCGGGGACGAACCGAACATCTGCGATACCTTCAAATCGAACGGGCGGATACCGTCGGCCTGCTCAAAGGCGAACTCCCCATCGCCCGTTGCCTTGCCCACGACATACATCGGCGCACGTTCGCGCTCCGCAATCTTCTCCACACGGCTTATTGCACCGCCGTCTATAAGGAGCCCCATGCGCTCTTGGCTCTCGTTGGCGATAATCTCCTTTGAGGAAAGAGTCTTGTCGCCGACGGGCAGTTTATCCATTTGTATCAAACCGCCGCAGTCCTCCACCAGCTCCGACAGGCAGTTCACATGCCCCGCCGAGCCGTGGTCGTGAATGGATATAACCGGGTTCGTTTCCTCTTCCGATAACGCGCGGATGACGTTATACGTCCGTTTCTGCATCTCCGGATTGGCGCGTTGCACGGCGTTGAGCTCTATTCCCGTTGAGTACCGGCCCGTCTCTACCGACGACACCGACCCGCCGCCGAGCCCGATGCGGTAGTTGTCGCCCCCCATAAGAACAATGATGTTGCCCGGTTGCGGCGTGCCTTTAAGGCAGTCCCTGCGCCGTGCGTACCCCACCCCTCCGGCGAGCATGATTACCTTGTCGTAAGCGAACAAACTGCCGTTCTCCTCATGTTCGAATGTCAGAACGGAGCCGCAAACGAGCGGTTGCCCGAATTTATTGCCGAAGTCGCTTGCCCCGTTGCTCGCCTTAACCAATATCTGCGCCGGCGTCTGATAAAGCCACGAACGCTCCCGAACGGCGTTCTCCCAAGCCGCCGGCGATGTGCGCAGGCGGGGGTATGCAGTCATATACACCGCCGTACCTGCAAGCGGACACGAGCCGACCCCGCCTCCCATGCGGTCCCGTATCTCTCCGCCCGTGCCGGTAGAGGCTCCGTTGAACGGCTCGACCGTAGTGGGGAAGTTATGCGTCTCGGCCTTGAGAGAGATAACGGTCTCTATATTGCGAACCGCGTAATAATCCGGTCCCGTGTGGTCTGCGGGCGCAAACTGCTCCGCAACGGGTCCCGCGGCGAACGCGACGTTATCTTTATATGCGGACAAGATACGGCCGGGATGCTCGCGCGTCGTCCTTTTAATCATCTCAAACAGCGACGACTGCCGCTCTCTGCCGTCGATAACAAACACGCCGCCGAAGATCTTGTGCCGGCAGTGCTCCGAATTTATCTGCGCAAAGCCGAACACCTCGCTGTCGGTAAGGAGCCTGCCGTTCTCCTTCGCCACGGCTTTGAGGTATTCAATCTCCTCGTCCGACAGAGCCAGACCCTCGCTCCTGTTATACTCGTCGAGGTCTTCAATATAGCGTATCGGCGCGGGAGAGATGTCCACAGCGAAGATTTCTTGGTCGAGGGCGTTATAAACACGTTGGAGCATCGGGTCGTATTCGGCGTCAACAGAGGCGGCGCGGCGGTACTCCTCAATACGTGTAATGCCGCGTATGTTCATGTTCTGCGTTATCTCTACCGCGTTCGTGCTCCACGGGGTAATCATCTCCCGGCGCGGACCGATGTATATCCCGCCGACCCGCTCCTGCGCTAAGGGCGCGGCATTAGCGTAGAGCCAAGAGAGCTTCGCCGTATCTTCGCCGCTCAACGGGCGGTCGCTTTGCGTCGCAATAACGCTGCCGTCGCTCCTTGAGAAAAAGGTAATCATCGCGTTTAAGCTATGCAATCCAACGCTTGTTTGATATCGTCAAGCAGGTCGCTGCAATCTTCGATGCCGACGGAAAGTCGGATAAGGTCGGGCGCGATGCCCGCCTCAGCCAATTGTTGTTCCGACAACTGGCGGTGCGTGTGGCTAGCCGGATGAAGCACGCAACTGCGTGCGTCCGCCACGTGCGTTGCGATATGAATAAGGCGGAGCGAATCCATGAACCTCACCGCCGTGTCCCGGTCGCCCTTCAGACCGAACGCCATGACGCCGCAACTCCCCTGCGGCAGGTACTTCATTGCAAGCTCGTGCCCCTCGTCATCCGGCAAGCCGGCGAACCGAACCCAAGCGACGCGCGGGTCGGAATGCAGATACTCCGCTATGCGTTGTGCGTTCTGACAATGCCGCTCCATACGAAGATGAAGCGTCTGAAGCCCGAGATTGAGGAGAAAGGCGTTCTGCGGCGAGGGGATGGAGCCGAGGTCGCGCATCAGCTGGGCAACGAGCTTGGTCGTATAACCCATAGCTCCGAACGCCTTTGTGTATACCAATCCGTGATATGATTCGTCGGGCGTCGTCAGCCCCGGATACTTCTCCGCATAATCATTCCAAGGGAAACGACCGCTGTCAACCACACAACCGCCGACCTGCGTCGCTAATCCGTCCATGTATTTTGTAGTGGAGTGAGTTACAATATCGCAGCCCCAATCGAACGGGCGGCAATTTATCGGCGTCGCAAACGTATTGTCGACGATTAACGGAACGCCGTGCGAATGAGCTATGCGCGCAAATTTTTCTATGTCAAGAATCTTGCAA
>JAJPZE010000110.1 GCA_021204565.1 Prevotella sp.
TTCATACCTATGTATATATGTTTATTCTTTGAAGTAAACACGCTTGACGCGGGGAGAGATGCCGGCGAGTATCTCGTAGGGTATAGTGCCGAGCGTGCGGCTCAATACCGTTACGGGCAGGTCTTTCCCGAAGATTACGACCTCATCCCCCTCTTTGCAGTTTATATCCGTAACGTCGATCATACATACATCCATACAGATGTTGCCCACATATTCGGCCTTTTGCGACCCTACAAGACAATATGCACGGCGGTTGCCCAAGCGCCGGTCAAGCCCGTCGGCGTAACCGATTGGTATGTCTGCAATGCGGCTGTCGCGCGAGAGGAAGGTGTGTCTGCCGTACCCGATGCTCGCCCCTTTCTTTACGTTGCGTATCTGCAAGATGACCGTTTTGAGTGTTGATACGTTGTTTATCGTCGCGTTGTCGAGCGGGTTGATACCGTAGAGACCTATTCCGAGCCGGCACATATCCAACTGATATTCGGGGTATGCGAGTATCCCGGCGGAGTTGCATATATGGCGTATGATTTTATGATTGAAAGCTTTCTGAATACGGCGGCTTGCTTTATCGAAGAGCGTGAATTGCGTTTGCGTAAAGTCATTCAGTGCCGTATCGTCCGCTCCGGCGAAGTGGCTGAATACGCTACGGGGAATGATTTCCCCTCTCTTTTGCAAGCGCCGGATGAGCTCGTCGATATCTTTCTCCGGGTCGAAGCCGAGCCGGCACATACCCGTATCTAACTTTATATGACAAGGGAACCCCTGTATCCCCTCGCGTCGGGCGCTCTCCGCCAGCGCGTCAAGCAAACGGAAAGAATACACTTCGGGTTCAAGGTCGTAGTCGAAAAGGGTCTTGAACGAAGTCATTTCGGGGTTCATAACGATTATATTCCCCGTTATGCCGTTGCGTCTGAGCTCCACGCCCTCGTCGGCGACTGCGACGGCAAGGTAATCGACCCTGTTTTCCTGCAATGTTTTTGCAATTTCAACCGCGCCGGCACCGTATGCCTCAGCCTTTATCATGCACGTCAGCTTCACGCCCGGATGCAGATGCGAGCGGAAGAAATCGAGGTTTGCGGCTATCGCGCTGAGGTTCACTTCGAGCTTTGTTTCGTGCACCTTATCCACCAATAGCTCTTCTATGCGCTCGAATCCGAACCGCCGGGCGCCTTTGAGAAGGAGCAATTCATCGCTCAGTTTATGAAATACATCGCTGCCAACGAACGCCTCCACCGTATGAAAAAAGTATTTCTCGCCGGTTGTGAACTTATCCGACGTGTCGCATAATCCGTCGCCAATACCGATAAATCTGTCTATCCCGTTGGCTGTGAGCAGGTCGTTGACTTGTTCGTAGAGCCGCTCCCGCTCCATTCCCGTTTGGAGCAGGTCGCTCAGAACAACCGTTTTGCGTCTCCCTCTCCGGTCGCCCCGGCGGTGCATAAAGTCGAGAGCGATAGTGAGGGAGTTGATGTCGGAATTGTAAAAATCGTTGATGATGGTTAGCCCGCGCTTGCCTTCAACCACGTTGAGCCGCATCTCCACCGCCTCAAGCAACGGCATGCGGCGGCGCAGGTCGTCGGGAGTGAGACCGAAATAGAGTGCCGTAAGGGCGCAGGTAATGGAGTTCGCTATCGACGCATTGTCGGCAAACGGTATCTCGTAATCCGCTTCCTGCCCGGCGTAACGATACCTTATGCGGCTCCGCCCGTCGGCTTTGACGGTCTCAATTATAAATAATGTGCTTGCTTCGTCGGTCCGCGACCAGATCAGGAGCCGCCCTTTGAGATGCGACGCGGCGAGCGAACGGCGCACGACAAGGTCGTCCCCGCCGGTGATGACCGTCTCAGTATCGCGGAACAAAGTCATCTTTTCGATGCATTTTTGTTGCAACGAGGGGAAATGCTCCTGATGTGCGGCGCCGAGAAAAGTGAATACGCCGACCGTCGGACGTATGATTTCTTCGAGCGTGTTCATCTCTCCCGGCTCGGAGATGCCCGCCTCGATGATTGCCGTTTGCGTTGTTTTGTCCATCAGCCAGACCGACAGCGGCACGCCGATTTGCGAGTTATAGCTTCGCGGGCTCCGCGTTATTGTCCGCTCCGGAGATAATAACTGATAGAGCCATTCCTTAACTATCGTCTTGCCGTTTGAGCCCGTTATGCCGACGACAGGTACGTCGAAGCGTTGTCGGTGATGAGTTGCGAGCCGCTGTAAGGCTTTCTTTACGTCGCTGACAACAAGGAAACAAATGTCTTCGTTCTCCGCCCCTGCCGGCAACGAACTGACAACGAAACTCCTCACACCCCGCTCAATAAGCTCCGGGATATACGCCGCGCCGTCGCCTTTACCGGTCTTTATCGCGAAGAAAAGCGTTTGTTCGGGAAAGCAGAGCGAGCGCGAATCGGTCAGAAGAAAGCGTATCGGGGCATCGCTGACGTGCGTTGCCGCCGCGCCGATTATATCTTTTATTTGTCGGATAGTGTAGGTCATAAGCCGGTTAATATTGATTGTCTCCCGTCGAAAAATCGGGTATCGCCATACCCGGATACATCTCTTTCAGCTCTTCGATGCCGTTCCGGGTCTTTTGGATAAATGCTTTATATTCATCACTCTCCGGGCTCTTCGGGCGGTGAGCCAAGGCGTCGCGCAACGGTTGCCAACGCCGGAGAAACTCAAACGTACGTTCGGAGAAGTAAGTATCCGCGAAGCGGGCGAAGATATACTCCGCTGCCTGGCGGCTTGGGTGGAGCATGTCCGGCTCGTAAAATCGGTAATCGCGGAGCTCGTCGTTAATTATTTCATACGAGGGGAAGTACTCCGCCCGATTGGGAACGGTCTTTACGAAGCGGTCGGCGGCGAGTAAGAGCACGGCTTTCGACAGTTGGCTCGCGTGAAAACCGTATTTCTTGTAACGTATGGGGCTGACCGTAACGATTACTCTTGAGCCGCACACGTCCGCCGCCTGTACCAGTGCGCCGGCGCATTCGCTTACGTCCAGCTCCTTTTCTTCGAAGTCGGCGGCGGGCCGTTTCCGGCAATTATCGACTATTAAACCCGTCGCTTTGTCGACATAAACGCGATTTGTGCCGAGCGAGAGAACGGTTACGTCGGGGCGAAACCCGCGATAATCTTCATCAGAAAAGAAGCGCCGGACGCTATGGAGCACGGATACGGGATTGTACATCACGCCGTAAGGGTTGACAACAACGGGGAACGCCTCGCGCCGGAACAGCTCCCCGATATTGCCGGCAAAGCAGCTCCCGACGAACAACATCCGCGTGCAAGGCTCTATCTTCCCCGCCGCCGGCGTTATCTCAACCCTTGTCCGAAACTCCATTAACCCGCGTTCTTATAATCTTTTCCCCCGCGTCTCTTCCGGTATTTGGCATAAAATCCGCCGCACAGGGCGAGGATAAGGAGAGCGTAACTGACGTATGCAACGGTCTCCGTCGTGCGTATTGACTTCGGCTTGAACGAGAGAATAACTTTGTGCTTGCCCTCGGGCACGTTCAGCGCGCGCAAGACGTAATCGACACGCCCCAACTCGGCGGCTTGCCCGTCGATAGTTGCCGTCCAGCCGGGATAATAAATCTCGGAGAAGACGGCGATACCTCCCTTTGCGGAATTGATGTCGTAGGTCAGCTCGTTAGGCGTGTAGTTAGTCATTGTTACGACGGATGTAGAGTCTTGCGCGACTCCCTTGCCGAGCACGCCGGCGAACTTCTTGTCCGCCACCGCCTCGTACCTGAGGTTGATATTGCTTGTCCGGTCAATCTCTTCGTCGGCGTTATCAACGAACGAGACCTTGTCAACCATCCACGCATTACCGAGCGCGTGCGGATTGAAAACGGGCAACGTACCGCCGTCTTGCAGGGG
>JAJPZE010000133.1 GCA_021204565.1 Prevotella sp.
GCCTGAGAGAGGTCGGGAGCCGGGAGTTGGATGTCCCCGGCATAAATCGTTGTTGCCGTCATAAGCATTAATAATGTGATTAGATGTTTCATATCTGTTTGCCTTTATATGGTTGTCATTCTTCGATAAAGTCCGCGCGAAAGATGATGTAAAAGTACATTATTCGCCCGAAACATCCCTCATATGACCCCGATTATTAACAATAATTGATAGCTCGGCATATCCGCCGGCGGGCACTCCGTTCACCAGGGGCCGGCGGGCTCTTCCCCGATGTCCTCTTCCCATTTCCCGGTTGGTTTGGCTTGTGCCGTGCCGTTGCCCATGGAGTTGGCGCCCGTGAGTGCAAAGCAATCTTGCGGACCGGTGTAAACCGCTTGCGTCGCCGGGGGCACGTAGGGCGTGAGTTTATGTTTGTGTCTTTTCATAGTTGGGTTATTTATTTCCTTACAATCTTGCGACCGTCGGCAATATATATGCCTTTCCGGTTCATGTCCTTCACTTTCTGCCCGGCGATAGTGTATATGGCTCCGCGTGTGTTGTATGCCGGGCGAACGGTTATGCCCGTTGTTTGCTCTTCGTTGCCGTCGTCCCCGCCGGCGGCGAAAGAGCCGATTTTGATTGATGCCGCCTCGGCGGAGGCGAACAACGACTTGGGTAAGGCGAGCCACGCCTTGTCTGCCGGCGCTTCGAACGCCGTTCCGTTTTCGCCCGCCCAATAAAAGCCGAGGCTGTCCGGGTCGTTATCTTTGTTGAACGAAAGCATATAAAAGAAATAATCGCTGTCGTCGCCGCCGACGCTCGCAATAGTTGACGACGCGACGGTGCCGTGCAGGTAGTTCGTCCCGCCGACCGCTTCGCCGGAGATGTCGTTGTACGTGGGGTTTGTGTACGATGTCCCTACGGCGCCGGGCTCGCCGAGCAAGAGCACGGGCGTACCCGCCGGTACGGTTTTGCCGTCGTTGAGCACGGGCGCGAGCGTAAGCGTGAATACTTTTCCGCCGGCGTCATCATCGTCGTCCGCCTCCTCCGTGCCGGTAACGATGTATGCCGTCATGTTGTCTGCGGTGTTGTATGAATAGGGGCTGAAGCGGGTAACGTATCCGTCGGTGTTGGTCATCGTTACGGTAACGCCCGCCTCGCGCATACGGGTCATAGTGCTCCAGCCGTCGAGTGCGGCTTTGGTCGCTCTATGTGTTCCGCCATAGTTTTCCGCCGCATCTTCGGGCACAACCAGCCACGTCTCCGACGCCCCCATATTGGAGAACGAGTCGCTGCTGCACGTTGCGGGCACGTCGCCTTCGCAGATTATTGTCGATATGTCGGAGTAGTGAAAGGCGTGCGAATAGATTGTTTTCACGCCCGCGGGGATGGTTATCGTGGTTAGGCCGGGGTATTGCCAGTATTGCCCGTTGATCAGATATTGGGGTATTGTCTCTACGTTGCCGCCGAAATAAAAATGTTGCAGAGGCGCGCCGTAAAATATGTTGCTCCACGCCTCTCCGTTGCTGTTAAGCCAGCCTGACGCACTGCAATTCTTCGCGTTATACCTCACGGTCGCCAGCTTCGTGCATTCGTAAAACGCCTGTCCGCCGATATAGGTTACGCCCTCGCCGATAGTGAGCTCTTCGAGCGCGGTACATTCGTTAAAGGCGTATTCCCCTATGCTTGTCGTGCTGTCCGGGAGCTTTGCTTCGGTCAGGCTTACGCAGTTGTCAAACGTATGGTCGCCTATGGTTTCGACGCCCGTGCCGAGAGAAAGCGCGGCGAGCGACTTGCAATAAGCGAATGCATAATCTCCAATCGATATCAGGCTCGAGGGCAACTCTATTTCCGTCAGAGCGGGGAAACCGTGCGAGTATTCCCCCTCGAGGATGTTGTCCGGGATATTCTCAACGCCGTCGGCAACGATGAAGTTGCTCAGCTTCGTGTCGTTCCAAAACACGCAGTAGTTCATTGTTCCGGCGTGATATCCCTCCGCGCCGCAGTGCACCGCGTTATAGTGTACGTCGGTCAGATTAGGGCAGTCGGCAAAGGCGTCCCGCCCGATATATTGCACGCCCGCGCCTATGGTCAGCGCCGTCAATCCCTTGCACATAGCGAACGCGAATTGCCCGACGTGTATGACGCCGTCGGGTATGGTTACGGCTTCGAGCAACGGGAAGGCGCTTACCGTAGCGGTATCGGTTTTGTTGGCGTTGTTGTAATAATCGTCGTCGCTCGTTACCGGGCTGAAGAAATTGTCGGGGATATTCCTTACGTTGTCTCCAATCGTCAGCAAGGCGACACCGTCGCAACCGGAGAAGGCGTTCATTGCCGATGTACAGCTGTCGGCATTAAAAGTTATTGCCGCGAGGGAAGTGCAGTTCTCAAATGCTTTCTCGTCGATGGAGACGACCGGCGCGGGTATCGTAACCGCCGTGATGGCGGTGTTCCCGGCGAATGCCGACGCGGCGATAGAGGCGACGGTATATTCGGTTGTCTCCCCGCCGTCGGGCGCGTATGCGACGGCGGAGGGTATGTCGACGGCGCCCGTGTAATCGTCGCCGCCGGACACGAGGCGTAACGTGTTTGTTTCGCCGGAGAGGATTTCGAAGGCGAAGCCGTCTTGGATAAAATCATACGCCGGCGCATACGGCAAGAAGGTTGCCATAAGCGCGGCGGTCAGAAAAAATATTTTTGTCAACTGTTTCATATCTGTGTTTTTCCGTGGTTTAACCCGGCTCAAATAAGTATGTTTCGCAGCTCGCGCATCCCCTCGGATGCTCCTTTGCGAATGTGTGTGATGTTCAGATGTCTGTCGTAAGGCACGTCGGCGGGGTCGATGATGTACACCGGCACGCCGGGGTTGAGGTACAGCAACAAGCCCGCTGCGGGATAAACGACGAGCGACGTCCCTATGACGACGTATATCTCCGCCTCGCGCGTATACTCCACTGCCGGCACCATCATAGGCACGCTCTCGCCGAAGAACACGATGTACGGGCGGAGCAAAGAGCCGTCGCCCGCTTTCGTTCCCGGAGCCACCTGACACGTGTCCGCCGTCAGCTCGCGTATGTATTTGGGGTCGTAAGGATCGCGTGAGGAGCACACCTTTGTCAACTCGCCGTGGAGGTGGATGACGTTGGTCGAGCCAGCACGCTCGTGCAGGTTATCCACGTTCTGGGTTATAACCGTTGTGTCGAACGACTTCTCCATCTCGGCCACGAGCCTGTGGCCTTCGTTCGGCTCCGAGGTGAACAGCTGGCTGCGGCGCTCGTTGTAAAAACGGGTAACCAATGCCGGGTCTTGCTCCCAGCCCTCGTGTGATGCAACCTTCTCTACCGGGTAGTTCTCCCAGAGCCCGTCGTTGCCCCGGAAGGTCTTAAAACCGCTCTCAACCGACATCCCCGCGCCGGTTAGGAATACCAATTTCTTCATGTTTTTATTGCTTGTTTAGGGTTAGTGCTCTAATCACCGCCGAGACAAATCCCGCGTGCTCCAATTCGTTCAGCCCGCGTATGGTGTACCCTCCCGGGGTGGTTACGCGGTCGATTGCCCGCTCGGGATGTAAGCCCGTCCCGCGCAGGAGCACGGCCGCGCCGGTCAGTGTCTGCAGTGCAACCTCCGTCGCAACATCGGGCGTGAAGCCCAACTCCACCCCTCCTTCGGCCATCGCGCGGACGAAACGCATGACGTAGGCTATGCCGCAACCCGACATCATCAGACCCGCCGCCATCTCTTTCGGGCTCGCAAGCTTCGCCATACCTACCTGCGCGAACAGCTCCAACGCCGTCCCGACAGCGTCCGCATTATCGTTTTCTTCGACGAAAGTCATCCCCGCGCCGTACTCCACCGCAATATTCGGCATCGCATATATGTCGATAAGGTCGTTCCTTGCCCCGGCGGCGACGGATATAACCGTCGCTTTCCCCGTTTCCGGCGCAACCTCGCTGCAAACTTCATCTATGAGCCAAGGCTTCACGCAAAGAATAACTACGTCGCTACCGTTTGCCGCAAGCCGGTTGTCCGTTGTCGTTTTCAGCCCCGGGCACTCGGCTCCGAGGCGGTCTAACGTCCGCTCGGTACGCGACGTAACGGTGATTGTCCAATCCGTGCCCCGCGCTTTGAATAACCCTTTTGCGAGGGCGCCGCCCATGTTTCCCCCGCCGATAACCGCTATATTCATAACACCTGTTTGAAACGGGCTAAGAAATCGTCCGCCTCGTCCCGGGTTAAACAAAGCGGCGGCAACAGCCGGATGACGTTCATTCCCGCGCAACCGGTGAAGCAGTGTTGCTCCGTTATCAGGCGCGTGCGCGGCTCCTTATAAGGTATATCCAACTCGATGCCGATCATCAGCCCCCGTCCGCGTATGTCGACAACGTGGGGCAAACGCGCCTCTTTCAGACGTGCGAGCAGGTATTCGCCCGTGTCGTGCGCGTTTTCGACAAGCCTCTCGCTCTCTATGATGTCGAGTACGGCAATCGCTCCGGCACACGCAAGGTAGTTGCCCCCAAAGGTCGTGCCGAGCTGCCCCCCTACTGCCGCGAACTTCGGCGATATAAGCACCGCGCCCATAGGGAAGCCGTTGCATATCCCTTTCGCAACAGTGATGATGTCCGGGCGTATGCCGAGCCATTGATGAGCGAAGAAACGGCCGCTCCTGCCGTAACCGCATTGAACCTCATCGGCGATAAATACCGTATCCGTTTCGTCGCACAAACGCCGCAATTCCCGCGCAAACGCCTCGCTCGCAAGACGTATTCCCCCGACGCCTTGTATGCTTTCGAGGATTACGGCGCAAACATCGCCGCGCTCAATCTCCATTCGCCACGCCTCAATATCGTTCAACGGGAGATGCACAACGTGCCCGTTAGAGTTTATCGGAGCGACGATCCGGGCGTTGTCCGTCGCCTCTACGGCGAGCGATGTGCGCCCGTGAAACGCTCCGCCGGCGGCGAGGATGCGCGTCCGCCCGTTATAAAACGAAGCGAGCTTCATCGCGTTCTCGTTCGCCTCTGCGCCGGTATTGATAAGGAAGAGCCGATAATCATCGTATCCGCACGTCCGCCCGAGCCGGCGCGCAAATTCTTTTTGAAGAGGGTTGACAACGGAATTGCTGTAAAACCCGATACGGTTCAGCTGTCTCGTCATCGCCTCGACGTAATGCGGGTGGCTATGTCCGACGCTGATTACGGCGTGTCCGCCGTAGAGGTCGAGATACTCCGTGCCGTCCGCGTCCCAAACTTTACATCCCCGCCCCCGCTCGACAGAGATGTCGAAAAGCGAATAAACACTAAATAAATCCATTAGAATGCGCTTGCCTTGAGTTGAAGTCCGGCCCGTTCGTCGATGCCGAACATAATGTTCATATTCTCCGTCGCCTGCCCCGACGCGCCCTTCAACAGGTTGTCGATAGCGGCAATCATAAGCAACTGGTCGTCATATCGCTCGACGTACACTACCGCCTTATTGGTGTTCACCACCTGCTTCAGCGACGGCGCCGGCGTTACGACGCGGGTGAACGGCTCCCCGCCGTAAAAACTGTCGTATATCGCGCGCACGTCCTCAACCGGCGCCGTGCACGCGGCGTATGCCGTTACGAATATCCCGCGCGCGAAGCAACCCCGCTGGGGGATAAACATCAGTCTGCCCGCGTATCCGGGCTGCAGTTCACGAACCGTTTGGCGTATCTCGTGCAAATGTTGGTGCGTGAAC
Source organism: Prevotella sp. (assembly GCA_021204565.1). Taxonomy (GTDB): domain Bacteria; phylum Bacteroidota; class Bacteroidia; order Bacteroidales; family Bacteroidaceae; genus Prevotella. The sequence goes on from JAJPZE010000133.1 coordinate 5,698, forward strand.
GCCTTATACACCGACACGTTGTCGTTGCGCCACGAATAATGGGTTGTGGCGCCCGGCTTCTGCCCCGCGCCCGTGCTCCCGGTTATGCCGTTGATGTGTATATCCCCGCTTATGATGCCGCTTTTAAGGGCGGGCAACAACGCCAGTTGTATGCACGTGGCGAAACAGCCGGGATTGGCAACGTGCCGCGCCCCCCGTATCGCGTCCCTATGGAGCTCCGGCAAACCGTATACGAAATCATGACCGCCGGCGAGACGGAAGTCCTGCGCAAGGTCGATTATCCTTACACGTTCGGGGATATGGTGCGCCGAGAGAAACTCGCGGCTCTTCCCGTGCCCGAAGCAGAGAAACAATACGTCAATATCGTCGAAAGGCATATCCGGCGCAAAACGCAACTCCGTCTCGCCCGCCAGACCCTCGTGGATATCGCTGACCTTGTTCCCCGCGTTGCTCTCGCTGTGAGCGAATACGATACGCGCCTCGGGATGGTTAATGAGTATGCGGATAAGCTCGCCCCCGGTGTACCCCGCCGCACCTAATATGCCGACGCGAACCATTATCGTTCCTCCTCCGGATGCGACAGATAATATGCACGCAACGGGGTCGACGACACCTTTATGAAGCCTTTCGCGTCGTCGGATGTCCACGCCTTCGCCGTCTCGCCGTATTCCCCGAGCTTGTTCTTTACGAGGTCGTTCGGACTCTCTACGCCGACCGTCCGGAAGCTGTAAGGACGTAATTCGAGCGTTACGCTGCCCGTTACGTTACGCTGCGAAGAGGTCAACATCGCCTCTATATCCGGCATAACCGGCTCGAGATACTGGCTCTCGTGGAGAAACATCCCGTACCAATTGCTGACCTGATCCTTCCAATACTGTTGCCATTTCGAGAGTACAAACTTCTCCAAATACCTGTGCGCGGCTATAATCAGCATCGGTGCGGCGGCCTCAAACCCCACCCTGCCCTTTATGCCGATTATCGTATCGCCGACGTGACAATCACGTCCGACAGCGTATGCCGACCCTATCTCCTCCACCTTTTGTATGGCCTTGACCGGGTCGGAGTATGCTTCGCCGTCGACCGCGCACAGCTCGCCCCGCTCGAAAGCGAGGGTCAGAACGCACGGCTCCGTGCGCGTAACGTGTTTCAAATATGCCGCCTCGGGCAACCCTAACGCGGAGTCGAGAAGCTCTCCGCCGCATATGCTCGTCCCCCAAATACCTACATTATAACTGTATTTCAGCTTCGCAAAGTCGGCGTTAAAGCCGTGCGCGTTAAGGTAATCCGCCTCTTCCCGGCGCGATAAGTTGCGGTCGCGCGTAAGCGTAATTATCTCCACGCCCGGCGCTTTGACAAGAAACGTCATGTCGAAACGCACCTGGTCGTTGCCCGCGCCTGTCGAGCCGTGAGCTATCGCGTCGGCTCCAATCTCCCGCGCATACCGCGCAATGGCGAGCGCTTGGAATATCCTTTCCGACGAAACCGAAACGGGATAACAATTGTTTCGCAATACGTTGCCGTACACCATATAGCGCAACGACTTGTCGTAATATTCGCGCGTAACGTCGAGGGTTACGTACTTCACCGCCCCCAGCCTGTATGCCGACTCCTCGTTCCGGCGGAGCTGCCCGGCGCTGAAACCGCCCGTGTCGGCGCACGCCGCATATACATCATAATTCAACTCGCGCGTAAGGTACATCACCGTGTAGCTCGTATCAAGCCCCCCCGAATAAGCCACCACTACTTTCTTCCTCTTCATATCGTGTCTTTCGTCTGCGCCCCGCGCTGACGCACGGAGCATAACCGCTAATTATTTGTTTGCTTCTAATTGTTTTATTCTTTCCAACACCTCGCGGGGCAGTTTCGCGGGCAGATACTCCGTCGGATCGTAGAGCATGGCGGTGCAGATGCAATATTTACGCCCCGTCCGGTGCAGTACGTCGACGTTGATACATCCCTCGCAACCGCGCCAAAACGCCTCGTCGTCGGTCAAATCGGCAAACGTAACCGGCTTGTAACCCAACTGCGTGTTCATCGTCATTACAGCCGCACCGCTCGTCAGAGAGAAGATCTTCGCGTGCGGCCAGCGAGTGCGGGCAAGGGTAAACGTGAGGTCCTTTATCCTCTTAGCCACCCCCTGCTCCCGGAAGTCGGGATGTACAATCAGCCCCGACGTGGTTACATATTGTTTGTTGCCCCACGTCTCGATATAGCTGAACCCCGCAAAGCGCTCCCCCGACAGGGCAATAACCGCTTTCGCCTCGCGCATCTTCGTGGCGACGTACTCGTGTGTGCGTTTCGCTATTCCCGTGCCGCGCACTTTCGCAGCCTCCGTTATCGTCTCCAAAATGGTGTCGACATAGCGCTCGTGCTCCCTGTCGGCAACCATCACCTTCACCTCTTCGATATTCCCGTTCATTTCCTTTCTCTCCCCCGTAAAGCCGTATTGCCGCGACGCCGCGCAAGGGGGCGCCTACAGCTTTATGGCGTGCAATGCTCTCCTCACTTCCTCGCGGTTGGCGCCGTCGATAAGGATAATCATTATCGTGTCGTCCCCCGCTATGGTGCCCAAAATCTGCGGTATATTGGCTCTGTCAATGCTGTATGCCAAACCGCCGGCATATCCCGGGAGCGTCTTAATCACCCCTATGTTGCCCGAATAAACAACCGCTTCTAACGCAAAACGATCCTCCCCGCCGTCGGCGCCGCGAGGAGTGGATATGCGCCGGTACATCGTCTCGTCCGGCAAAACATATACGTATTTCCCGTCAATCGTCGCCGCTTTCGCCACTTTAAGCTGCTTCAAATCGCGGCTCAGCGTCGCCTGTGTAACCGTTATCCCCCGCTTCTTAAGCGCACGCAATACCTCTTCCTGGTTCGATAAGTCTTGCGTGCTGATTAGCGTACGCAACAAATCAAACCTCTTCGCTTTCTTTTTCATTCTCTTACAATCTTTATTTCGTTTCGCCCGCCCGCAATCCATAAACCCGCGGACAGAACAGTATACACACCCCGAAGACCTCCTTCAGGCCGTCCCGTTCTTGCGGTGCGCAAAGTTATTCGTTTACAATTAAAAAGCCAAACATTAATTTATAAAAGGGAACAAACGAGCCTAAAATTTGACCAATCCCCTATTATAATTCACTATTTATGCAGTTTGATGCCCGCGCACGGCAGATACAAGCCCTGCACGCGCCCGCCTCGTCCCGGTCTTGATATGGGGTTTCAGCCGCCTTTAACACGGGGTTTCGGAGCTCAAAATATGGGGGTTTCAGCTCCCTTTATATGGGGGTTATGGGGTCCGAAATATGGGGGTCAAGGGTATTTGTTCGCTCTTTAGCCCCTTCGTTAGCTTTTTCCCCGCGCGAGCGGACGTGCGTCAGAGGCTGAGGAAAAATCCGAGTTTGAAGAGGCGGAATACGGTCAGCGAGGGGTTGTTGCCCGTCAAATTATCCGTCCAGCGGTCTTTTCGTTTGAGGTATAAGCTCCGCAGACGGCTGTCGATTTTGAGCTTCCGGCAGAGGCGGACGTTATTCAACAGGCGCGAATACCCGTCGAGCTCCGTTTCAAATTCTTTGAGCGTCAGGAGCGAATCAACGGTTTTGCGCAGGAACGTTGCGTTGTCCTCGTATCCGCAGAGCCGGGTCGGGTTTGAGATATGGTGTATTTGTATGCCGTGCGCGGTGAGGTTCTTGCCCATAAGAACGTCTTCGTAACCGTACCTGACAAGCCGTTCGTCGAAGCGTACGCTGCCAAACACGTCTTTGCGGACAAGGAAATTACAGGTATGAAAATCCATTCCCGGCGCCGCATTACGCATCTGTGCCGACCTGTTTTGGCGGGTCCGGCTCTCGTATTTATATCTCAGGTTGCTCCGTTTCGTCTCTTCGTCCGGCTCGGAAAGGCAATATCCGCCGTACACCACCCGGCAATCATCTCCGCACGACAGGTACTCCTCTATATAATTATCCCCGCACAGACGCATATGCGCCCCGTCAATGAAGAGGAGCCGGCTGTGGTTAGCCGCACCGGCAAGTGAGTTGCGGATTGCCGCGCGCCCCCGATTGGCGTCGAACCGGAGTATCCGGCAGCGGTTAATATGCCCCAATTCATCGATCTTGCGGATAACGTCAGGGTCGTCCGACCCGTCGTCGCCGACGATTATTTCATAGTTCAGCCCCGCTATCCTCTCCGCCTGCTCCGCCGCTTGGGCTGCGAGACCGTCGGGGCAAGCGTTATAAACGGGGATAAGTATCGACAGCTCCTTAATCATAACTTGTTCTTTATATACCGCCCCGTGATGCTCGTTTCGCACTCCGCGAGCCCCTCCGGCGTGCCGGCGAAGACAAGGTTGCCCCCCTCGTCGCCGCCCTCCGGACCGAGGTCGATGATGTGGTCGGCGCATTTGATTACGTCGGGATTGTGCTCCACAACCACGACCGTGTGCCCCCGCCGGATTAGTGCGTCGAACGCCGAGAGCAGACGGCGGATGTCGTGAAAGTGCAGCCCGATTGTCGGCTCGTCGAAGATAAAGAGCGTCGGCTCGTCCTTTTCCTGCGCGAGATAATATGCGAGCTTTACCCGCTGGTTCTCCCCTCCGGAGAGCGTCGACGAGTTCTGACCGAGCTTGATATATCCCAAACCGACGTCGGCAAGGGGGCGCAGACGCTCCGTGATTGCTTTTTGCTTGTGCTCGGAAAAGAAAGCCATTGCCTCGTCTACGGTAAGGTTAAGCACGTCGCTAATGTTCTTCCCCTCGTACTCCACCTCGAGCACTTCGCTCTTAAAACGCCGGCCCCCGCAAGCGTCGCACACCAGCTCAATATCAGCCATGAACTGCATTTCTACGACAACCGTACCCGCGCCCTTGCACTCCTCGCACCGCCCTCCGGGAGCGTTGAAAGAGAAATATTGCGGCCCGTAATTCATCTGCCTCGAGAGCTGTTGCGCGGCGAACAGAGCGCGTATCGCGTCGTATGCTTTAAGGTATGTGGCGGGGTTGCTCCGCGTGCTTTTGCCGATAGAGCTGCGGTCAACCATCTCCACGCGCTTTATTCTCTCTACATCTCCGGCTATCCCTCCGAAGTCGCCGGGAGGCTCGCAAGTCTCCCCCAAGCGCCGCTTCACCGCCGGGTAGAGTATGCCGCGGACAAGGGAAGACTTGCCGCTCCCGCTCACGCCCGTAACGACCGTCAGCACATTTAAGGGGAAGTCGGCGGTTATCCCTTTGAGGTTGTTAAGGAAACACGTATTGAGCCGTATGGCGTATGTGCTGTTCCTGCGCGGTGAGGGCACGGGGATGGTCTCCTCGCCGGCAAGGTATTTGATTGTACGCGAGCGCGGGTAGCGCGACGTCAATTGCGCGCCGCCGGCGGAGAGGAGGGACGCCTTGCCCGCAAATACAATCTCCCCGCCGTGCGTGCCGGCGCCGGGTCCGATGTCGACGAGGTAATCCGCCGCACGGATTATGTCCTCGTCGTGCTCCACCACAACCACCGTGTTGCCCGAAGCCCGCAACTCTTTCAGCGCGTGTATGAGCCGCCCGGTGTCCCGGCTGTGGAGCCCCATGCTCGGTTCGTCGAGGATATACAGACTGCCGACGAGGGCGCTGCCGAGCGATGTGGTTAAGTTTATGCGCTGGCTCTCCCCGCCCGAGAGAGTGTTCGACGTCCGGTTGAGCGTCAGATAACCCAAGCCGACGTCTAAAAGGAACTGCAAGCGCGACATTATCTCGCCGAGCAGACGCTTCGCCACAGCCGCCTCATTATCCGGCAAGACAAGAGCGTCGAACCACTCTTTAAGCTCCTTTACCGGCATCGTAACCAGCTGCGTGATGTCCTTCCCCCCGATTTTTACGTATGTCGCTTCACGTCTCAACCGCGTGCCGTTACACTCCGGGCAGACGGTCTTCCCCCGGAAACGGTTGAGTATGATCCTGTTCTGTATCTTGTATAAAGACCCCTCCAACATCTTGAAAAACGCATCAATAGAGACGACGCCGGCGGGGTCGTGTTGCGCCAAATCGGAGGGCAAACCGTGCCAGAGCTGCCCTTTTTGCTCTTTTGTCAACTCGTGATAGGGCGTGAAAACAGGGAAATCGTCGAGCGCGGCCCTACGGCAAAACTCGTCCCGCCACACACCCATCTTCTCGCCATGCCAGCACTGGACGCACCCGTCGTAAACCGACAGAGCCGGATTGGGGACAACAAGCTTCTCGTCAATCCCGATAATGCTCCCGAAGCCCTCGCATCGCGGGCACGCTCCGGCAGGCGAATTAAACGCAAAGAGAGCGTCCGACGGAGGCTCGAACGTCAGTCCGTCGGCCTCGAACCTCGTCGAAAACTCTGCCGGACCGCCGCTCCCGGCAAACAACAACCGGCATATGCCCCGCCCTTCGTAGAGCGCCGTCTCGACGGTATCGTAGAGCCGGGAGACGAACTCCTTATCCCGCGCCGTGCGCAAACGGTCGATAACGATATTGATTTCGTTGCATTCAATCCGGTCGATGTCCGCTCCGTGCGCCTCTAAGAAACTGTCGATGCGGACGAAATCCCCGCGAAAGTACAGCCTGTTGTAACCTTCTTGTTGCTTTACGAGCAACGCCTTGCCGGGCGAAACGCCATCCGGGGGACTGAACGGAACAAGCACTGTGAAGGCTTCACCCTCGCTCCGCCCGACGGCAAACGCGACAATATCCTCCGCCGTATGGCGCTTCACCTCCCGCCCGCTCACAGGCGAGAACGTGTGCCCGATACGCGCAAAGAGCAAGCGGAGATATTCGTAGATCTCCGTCGACGTACCTACCGTCGAGCGCGGATTGCGCGCAACCGTCTTCTGACCTATTGCGATGGCTGGCGGGAGCCCTTTTATATAATCGCATTCGGGCTTAGCCATACGGGCAAGAAATTGGCGCGCGTAACCCGAAAGCGACTCTACATAGCGGCGTTGCCCCTCCGCATAGAGCGTGTCGAATGCGAGCGACGACTTCCCCGACCCGCTTACGCCGGAGATTACAATAAACTCGCCGCGCGGCAGACGTAAGTCGATATTCTTCAAATTATTGACTCTTACGCCTTTCGCCTCTATGTATTCCGCCATGTAATGTTTGTTGCAACCGTCGCTTTCCCCCGCTTCATATGCCGGCAAAGCGCATATAAAAAGGCGGCGCGGACGTGCTCCCCCTCATAAGGGATGCCGCCCGCGCCGAATGAAAAAGCATTTTATGAATTCATTGAGAGGAGGAACTCCGCGTTGTCCCGCGTACGTTCCAGGCTCTGCCGTATGGTGTCCATCGCCTCCATCGCCGTCATGTCGGAGATGTGTTTGCGGAGTATCCACATACGGTTGAGCGTGGTTTCGTCCTGCAAAAGGTCGTCGCGGCGCGTGCTTGAAGCGACGAGGTTGACCGACGGGAAGATACGTTTGTTCGAGAGTGTACGGTCGAGCTGGAGCTCCATATTCCCCGTTCCTTTGAACTCTTCGAATATAACCTCATCCATCTTAGAGCCGGTATCGATGAGCGCCGTCGCAATTATTGTCAGCGATCCGCCCCCCTCGATGTTCCTTGCCGCGCCGAAGAAGCGTTTCGGCTTCTGGAGCGCGTTGGCGTCGACACCGCCGGTCAGCACCTTTCCCGACGCGGGAGCCACGGTGTTGTATGCGCGCGCAAGGCGCGTAATAGAGTCGAGGAAGATAACCACGTCGTGGCCGCACTCAACGAGCCGCTTCGCCTTTTCCAACACAATACCCGCTATCTTGACGTGACGGTCGGCAGGTTCGTCGAACGTTGAGGCGATAACCTCGGCGTTCACCGTTCGCGCCATGTCCGTCACCTCCTCAGGCCGCTCGTCGATTAAGAGCATCATAAGGTACGCTTCGGGGTGGTTCGCGGCAATCGCGTTCGCAATATCCTTCATTAGAATTGTCTTGCCCGTCTTGGGCTGGGCGACAATTAACGCCCGCTGTCCCTTGCCTATGGGCGAGAAGAGATCTACAATTCGGGTGCTCGTGTTCGTAGTGCGCCGGTCGCCGCAGAGGGTGAATTTCTCGTCGGGGAAGAGGGGTGTGAGGTGTTCGAACGCTATGCGGTCGCGTATCTCTTCGGGCTTGCGGCCGTTGATCATCCCGGCTGACGTGAGGGTGAAGTATTGCTCGCTCTCTTTCGGAGGGCGCACCCTGCCCTGCACGACATCACCCGTCTTAAGCCCGTATCTCTTCACAAACGCCTGGGAAACATATACGTCGTCGGGCGACGAGAGGTAGTTATAGTCGCTCGAACGCAAGAAACCGTATCCCTCGCCCAGAATTTCAAGCACGCCGTTACAATCAATAAGGTTGGCGAAATCATATTCGGCGCCCGCGGCGAAGTTGGCTTGCGGCGCGTGATTGAGCGGGGCGATGTGTTGCTCCGGCTGGTTGTAATACGGGTGTCCGAATATGTCGTACGTCGGGATTTGTTCGCTATCCTCTATCGGGACATCCACTACGGCGATGAAATCGGTTCCGTCAGCGGGGTCGCCCGCCCATACGCCGTCGTCCGCCGGAGCGGGTTGTGCGCCGGCTGATGTGCCGTTTGCGGGCTCCTGTTCCGCCTCCGGGCTCTCCGCCGCCTGTGTTTCCGCGGGCGCCGGAGAAGGGTTCTCTTCGGTTGTTTGTGTCTCCATAGCTTTCTTGTTTTTCTCTTTAATCATTGCAATAAGTTCCAATTCGCGCTTCGTGCGCCGCCCTCTATGCTTCGGAATTGCCGCTAATTCCTCCTCAGGAGATAACCACACGGGCATGCCGGACGCCTCTCCCTCCGCCGCCGGAGCCTGGTCGGGGTTCGTGTGTGTTGTGTCGCCGGCGGCGTCGTTGTTTGTTTCGCTGCCGCGTATGTCCTTTGCGTGCTCATCGGCAAAGAGAGATTCGCCGGCGGACGAGCTGTTCCCGGCCGCCCGCTTCCGTTTGCTCTTGCCGTCCGAAACCTGACTTGTGTTGACCTTTGCGGCACGTATACGCTGTCTGCGGGCGCCGAGCGGGTTCTTGTTCCCCTCCTGAAATGCCTGCTCGTCGAGTATGGCGTAGCTTATCTCCTCCGCCGTAGCGTGCCTGCCGACCTCTATGTTCATCCGGTTTGCAATGTCCGTTAGAGCCTCATAACTCTTGGACATTAATTCGTCCTTAGTATACATTATTGTGTGTAAAATGATTTGTTGAAATAAAGCAGATTTCCCTAACGGGGAAGTCCTTTATGTGTGCATGGTTGTCTGAAAACCGGTGCAAAGATAAAGCATTAAACCGCTAAACACGTCCTTATATGCGATATTTCGTGCCTTTTTAACCTTTCTTTACTTATTAAGCAATCTATGTATTGTTCCGTGTCCGCCGCCGTTTTAACATCGCTAAAACGCCGCTTTACTCGTGCGTAAAACGGCGTTTGCCAAGGCGTGAACGCGCAGATGACGTTTCGCGAAACGGGGGAATGACGTTGCCGGAGCGTTGTAACCAGCGCCTGTCAGCCCGTCTCCGTCCGGTGCGTGCCCGTTATTTATGCGTCATAATGTCTAAAACCATATTGTCCGTCTGGCACATCGAATCGGCTCCGATAGAGGTGAGGTTGTGTATCGAGCGGTCGACGTCTCGGTCGATTATACCCTCCGCGCTCGTTACGTGTCTGCCCTCCATAGAGAGCAAGGCGGATAACAACGCGGTGCTCACGCCCGACGTTATTTTAAGCGAACAAGAGGGCTTCGCCCCGTCGCAAATCATCCCCGTGAGGTTCGCAATCATATTCTGCACCGAGAAACATATGCGTTCGTAGTCGCCGCCCATTAGATAAGTGATGCCGCACGACGAGCCTATTGACGCCACGACACATCCGCACAGAGCCGACAATTTCCCCAAACTCTGTTTGATGTAGATTGCCGTAAGGTGGCTGAGAGTTAAGGCGCGGATCATTTCCTCGTCAGTATTCTCGTTCTCAATTGCAAACACAGCGACGGGATTAGTGGCGCAGATGCCTTGGTTGCCCGAACCTGAATTGCACATTACAGGCACCAGAGCGCCGCCCATACGTGCGTCGCAAGCGAGCGCGGTCTTTGAAATGATGTGCGAGAAAATGGAGTTTCCGAAGATGCCATGTGCGAGGGGGCGGTCGATGGTCTTGCCCAAGCAA
>JAJPZE010000160.1 GCA_021204565.1 Prevotella sp.
GGCAGCGTTCGACGGCAAAGTGCGTATAGTGAAGTATGAAGCGAAAGGTTATGGCAGGTATATTGTTATTCGTCATAACAACGGGTTAGAAACGATATACGGGCATCTCTCCAAGCAACTCGTACAAGAAAATCAGATGGTGCATGCCGGCGATCCGATTGGTTTGGGTGGCAATACGGGGCGCAGTACTGGCTCGCATTTGCACTTTGAAACACGCCTTTGCGGCGTTGCACTCAATCCGGCGCTTATGTTCGATTTTCGTGCGCAGGATGTTGTCGGCGATTATTATATGTTCAACAAGAGGACTTACGAAAAGGAATCGATACAGGCGACACGTCTGCGTGGTATGATAGGGAATGGCTCGTATTCCGAAGCGGATGTACGCGGAGACGCCGTAACACCGTCCGACAGCAAGACAGATATGGCGTCTATCAACACCGGAGCTACGAATAAGCAACAGACGACAGCGCAACCGAGATATCATAAGGTAAAGAAAGGCGAGACGTTATCCTCTATTGCAAAACGCCAGGGCACGACTGTAGCGCGGCTGTGCAAGCTGAACAACCTCTCCACACGTTCGAAGATACGTGTCGGGCAAATAATTCGTTGCTCATAATAATTAAACTATAATTGTTTCGTTCGCACTAACCTCGCGGACGGAAACGGGCATCGGGAGACCTTATAGGGTTTTCCGATGTCTGTTTTTCTTCGTCTTTCGGTGATGCTCAATAAAGACCAAACCGGTTTCTTTGTGCAAAGAACCGCTGATGAAACGTACCGAAAGCACGTGTAAAAGTTTGTTGTTTCAACCCGTTTACACTACCTTTGCCGCCCTACAAACGTATATATTATGGAGGAGAAAATCCCGTTAAACGATGGGGAAAATGATGAGATCCGCGAGCAGACTGCATATCTAAAAGGCTGTTTCCCCTTGCCGGGGGATGTTGAAGCCATAGATTTGATTGCCGGATGCGTATTGAAAGCGTTATCTGCGGCCGTCATAAAACGTGATGTTTTCAATATTCATCCGCTCGTTTTATCGCTTTCAACGGCGCATATCCTTATTGAGGAGATTGGCTTGGGGCGCGATGTGGCGTTCGCTGTTCTTATATATCCGTTGGTTCGTAATAACGTTCCGGGACGCGAAAGACTTGAAGAGTGTTGCGGCGGATCGGTATTGAAGATTGTTCGCGGTCTGTTGCGGACGGATGAACTATATAGTAAATCATCGGTTGTAACATCGGAGAACTTCCGCGATTTGTTGCTTAGTTCGGCAGAGGATATGCGCGTAGTGCTTATATTTCTTGCGGAGCGAGTTGCCGTGATGCGCCGTTTGCGCGACACAGAAGCGGTGTTGGAGCGCCGGCAAACGTCATTGGAGGCGGCTGCGTTATATGCTCCAATAGCGCATAAGCTCGGGCTTTACAGGCTTAAAAGCGAGTTGGAGGACCTCTCGTTGAAGTATCTTGAACACGATACTTATTACATGATACGCGACAATCTCGCCTCTACAAAAGCGGCGCGGGACGCATATATAGCGTCGTTCATCGCCCCTGTCAAAGCGGAATTGGAGAGGTTCGGGCTCGTCTTTCATATCAAAGGGCGAACAAAAAGCATACACTCCATCTGGCAGAAGATGAAGAAACAACAATGCGGATTTAACGGCATATATGACCTCTTCGCCATTCGCATCATCCTCGCCAGCGCTCCGGAGCGAGAGAAAGCCGACTGCTGGCAGGTTTTCTCCATAATCACGAATATGTATCAGTCGAATCCGAAACGAATGCGCGACTGGCTCTCCCGCCCCAAGAGCAACGGTTATGAAAGTTTGCACATCACCGTGCTCGGTCCGGAAAGCAAGTGGGTGGAGGTGCAAATACGCTCGGAGCGTATGGACGAGATCGCCGAGCGTGGCGTGGCGGCTCATTGGCGGTATAAAGGGATAAAAGGTGAGGGCGGCTTGGACGCATGGTTGGGTGGCGTGCGTGTTGCGCTCGAAACGGGCGAGGATATAGAGCGTGCAGAGCGGTTGAGCGGCTCGGACTACGACAAAGATGTGTATGTGTTCAGCCCGAAAGGCGATTTGTACAAGCTTGCGGCGGGTGCAACGGTGCTCGATTTCGCGTTTTATATCCATTCGGAAATAGGCAGCAAGTGCGTTGGGGCAAAGATTAACGGGCGGATAGTGTCGATTAGGGAGAGCTTGCACTCGGGTGATCAGGTCGAAATCCTTACCCAAAGCAACCAGACACCTAAGTCTGACTGGCTCGAAATCGTACGTACGGCGCGGGGCAAGGCAAAGTTGCGGTTAGCGTTAAAGGAAAACCTGATGAAGGAGACCGCCCTTGCAAAGGAGCTTGTTGAGCGCAGATTGAGGAACAGAAAGTACGACTTGGACGAGGCGACTTTGTCGCACGTAGTTAACAAGCTCGGTTACAAGGCGGCGAGTGATTTCTTTATGGATATTGCGCGCGGTCGTTTGGAGGTGAACGCGATTATAGAGAAATATATCGAAACGCGCCGTCACGACCTTGGTCAGGATACCCCTGCCGCCGCACAATCCGCCGCGGAGTATTCGTTCGACGCCTCTTTAGCGGGCAATGGTCCGAGCGAAAGCGGTGATGTACTTGTTATCGACGAGAGCTTGAAAGGGGTCGACTACACACTCGCGAAGTGTTGCAATCCGATTTACGGCGACGATGTGTTCGGCTTCGTAACCGTTACCGGCGGGATAAAGATACACCGGAGCGACTGTCCAAATGCACCGGAGCTTCGCTCGCGCTTCGGTTACCGTATCGTCCGGGCGCAGTGGAGCGGCAAAGGACAAGCGCAATACGCCATCACCATCCGCGTCGTGGGCAACGACGATATCGGCATCATTAATAACATTACATCCATTATATCAAAAGAGGAGCGCACCGTTATCCGCTCGATAAATGTTGATTCCGACGACGGCTTGTTCTCCGGAGTGATTGTTCTGATGGTTGAAGACACGTTGAAACTCAACCGTTTGATGAAGAAGATAGAGACCGTCAAGGGCGTTCGATTGGTTGAAAGAGTTTAGTTACAATATACATATTATGGTTCGGTCAATATTAGATACGGATTTGTATAAATTCACTATGAGCAGCTGTTATTTTCTGCTCTATCGTAGCGCCGAAGGAACGTTCCGCTTCGACGACAGGGACAAGGAGGAGTATGACGAACGTTTCCTTGATATGCTCAAAGCGCGACTGAAGGATATGGAGAGCATACGTCTGAGGGAAGAGGAGCGGGCGTTTCTGACAACCATTCGCTTCCTTCCGACCAATTATATCGAATGGTTGAGTACATTCCGATATGACCCTGACAAGATACGAGCGCGGCTCGACGAGAGCAAGCACTTGCAAATAGAGATAACCGACCTGATGTACAAGGCGACACTCTATGAGGTGCCGGTGCTCGCAACCGTATCGGAATGTATCCACGAGTGGAGAGGCGAGCATCCCGATACGGAGAAGATAATGACCCGCTTGGACGCTAAGATTGACTTTGCGATAACCAACAACCTGGCGTTTATGGAGTTCGGAACGCGTCGGAGGTTTAGTTTCGATATGCAGGATGCCGTCTGCCGCCGGTTAAAAGAACGGGCTTCGGAGGTATGCACCGGCACAAGCAACGTGCTCCTCGCTATGAAATACGGGATGAAGCCGTCGGGTACGATGGCGCACGAATGGATACAATTTCATCAGGGAATTTACGGTTTCAAGAGTGCGAACCTGCTTGCGCTTGATGCTTGGAGCAGTGTGTACGGCGGTGATTTAGGCACCGCGCTCATCGATACGTTTACTACGGCTTCGTTCCTGCATACGCTGACCATGAAGCAAGCCAAAC
>JAJPZE010000099.1 GCA_021204565.1 Prevotella sp.
GAATAATACACGCCAAGAGCGCAAATAGTAGATTTTTCTTCATTGCATAAAAAATTAATTAAGTTAAACACTTGTTGTTATATATAATATAATGTATTATCCGCCTTAATCTCTCCTCGCCCGCATTCCTCCGGGCAATCCTTCGTTTCTTCTCGATATGTAATGCAATATGCAGTCCATATGCAACGCCGATATTACAAACTCACGCCGCAAAAGTAACGCATTGCCCCCTATGCTCCAAATATTTTAACTTTTATTATGTTATTATATACGTTGAGTGGAGACGCGCCGGTATGCCTACGGTGTGATTTAATTGTTATCAGTTTGTTGCCGGGATGTGTTTCTCTTGTAACATACAATTCTCGTTTTCGTCTTAAACCGGTGCTCTTGTTGATGTAAAGGTGAATACAGAGAGCATAAAAGCGGTGCTTTTACGCTCTAAAAGCGGCGCTTTTACATTCTAAAACCGGCGCTTTTACACTCTAAGAACGGCGCTTTTACACTCTAAGAACGGCGGTTTTACAACGCCGGATATGCCTTGCCGGAGGGGTGGAGAGCAGTTATAAGTGTCTTTTACGTCCGATATGAGGGGACTTCATATCGTATGCATACACGGCGCGGCTCCGCCCCGGAGGTGTGCCGGAGCGGAGCCGTATGGCTGAAACACCTTTTGTTTTGTTGCGCCGGATTATCGCAAACGGTTCTGCAGATAATGCTTCCGATTGGAGAGAAGGAAGTGTAACGCGCCGGCGACAACCATTGCCGCCGCCACCCAAAACGCCGCCGCGTAGCCGAAGTGCTCGGCTATCACGCCGCCCGTCATAATGCCTATACCCATCCCCGTATCCCAAGAGATGAGGAACGTGCTGTTAGCCGTGCCGCGCCGGGAGTGGGGCGCAAGGTTGATGAATATCGTTTGCATGGCGGGGAACATATGCCCGTTGCCGAAGCCGATTATCAGCGCCGCGCCGAAATAACCTATCTTGTTGTGCAACGCCGCAAAGAGCAGATAACCCGCAAGAGCTATGAGGATGCCGTGCGTGCCGTTCTCTACAATCTTCCCATCGCGTAACGAACGCGCCCCTATCAGCCGGCTTAATACCAAGCCCGTGCTCATCAAGACGAAGAACAAGCCCGACCCTGTCGTGATGCCCAACTCGTCTTTCCCGTAGATGGCAAGATAGGTGCTGACCACCGCGAAGGCGAACGCGAAGCACGCCATAGTTATCACCTCGGGCCACGCTTTGGTAAGAAAGAAACGGTCTAACGACACCGGCTGGTGATGTTGAACTTGCTCGCGCTTGGCCAACGAGAGCGTTGAGTTGATGAAGAACCCTATGAATGCCGTGGCGAGAGCGAGGAAAAAGATATATTGCGCGTTATCCGTGAGGTGATAAATATATAGCCCGATGGCGGGGGCGATGGCGGTTGACGTATTGTTGGAGATGCCGTAATACCCTATTCCCTCGGCACGTCTCGACGAGGGCAACACATCTATCGCGACGGTGCTGTTAGCCACTGTCGCCGCGCCCATAGGCGCTCCGTGCAGCGTGCGGACGATGAAGAAGAAGAGCAAACTGCCGGCAACGATGTATCCCCCGAATAATATCGCAAAGGCGAAGTAAGCGGTTAACAGCACCGTCTTGCGCGGGAAACTGTCGACGAAATATCCGCTGAACGGGCGGATGAGCAATGCCGTAAGCGAATAACCGAACAATACGATGCCTATCACGTCCTTGCTTGCGTCGAAGTGTTCGCTAAGATAAAGGGGAAGCAGAGGGGTGAGGATCATAAACGAAAAGTTGAGCATGAAGTTCGCAATCCATACCTTGACGTAGTTACTGTTCCAGAGTTTATCCATAATATCAATTGTCGTTATAAGGTTCCGCCGCACGGGTTAGGGCGCGGCGTGCAAAGGTAATTATTTTTTTCGAATAACCGCATGCGCCGGTCTCTCCCGCGCACGCACGTGTTGCATATATGTGTATAAATTGATATGGATACGGGTGTATATTCGGGAAAAATACCTAATTTTGCCGGGCGGAAGATATGAGGGGAAACAGAATGTCGACACTATCCGAGTTTGACGAAATACGTCCTTACAGCGGCGAGGAGACGCGGGGGGCGATAAACGAATTGTTGGCGGACCGGCAGTTTAAGGCGGTCGTGCGCGGTCTTGCCCCGTGGCTTCCTTACCCTGTTTCCCGCGCTTTGATACGCCTTGCGCTTGTCGGGGTGAAGTCGCCGCAGGACTTTCAGATGCGCGTTATGCGTCCCGTGGCGAAAGCGATACTGCGCCGGTGTACCGACGGATATAAGGCATACGGCTTGGAGAAGCTGACTTGGGACCGGCGTTATACGTTCATCAGCAACCACCGCGACATCATTCTCGACATCTCAATCTTCAATCTCTTGCTCTCGGCGGGCGGAAGCCCGTCGACGTGCGAGGTTGCAATTGGCGACAACTTACTTATCTACCCGTGGATCAAGCGCTTGGTCCGGCTCAATAAGGCGTTTATAGTCCGCCGCTCCTTACCAGCGCGCGAGCTGCTCAGGAGCTCAATCCTGATGAGCCGCTATATGCATTTCGCCATCAACGAGAAGCGGGAGAACCTTTGGATTGCACAGCGTGAAGGGCGTGCAAAAGATTCGAGCGACCGCACGCAAGAGGGGGTTATAAAGATGTTGACCATAGGTTACGCCGAGCCCGACCCCGCCGCCGCGCTGGCGGATATGAACATCGTGCCCCTCACGATAAGCTACGAATACGACCCCTGCGACTGGCTCAAGGCTTGGGAATACCAAAAAAAACGCGACAATCCGGCGTATAAGAAGACCCGCCAGGACGACCTTTTGAACATGCGCACGGGCATCTTCGGATACAAGGGACGTGTCGTCTTCCGCGTCGCCGGCTGTATCAACGGGGAGATAAACCGCTTGGGAGAGGCGGGGCACGCGGAGTTTTTCCGCGAAGTGCCCGCACTTATCGACCGGCATATACACTCCGGTTACGAGCTGTTCCCTAATAACTACATCGCCCTCGACCTGCTCTCCGGCAATCGCGATAACGCCGCTCATTACACTCCCGCCGACGAGCGGCGCTTTGCCGCTTATCTCGAAAGGCAACTCGGCAAGATAACTTCTCCCGACCGGGACGGGGCGTTCTTGAAAGAAAGAATATTAACTATGTACGCCAACCCGCTAAGAAACTACCGGGCAGCGACAAATATTAACGATTAAAAAGATAATGATGAAAGACGCAAAGAAAAATATTTTATCCGCCGGCATGAGTTTGTTGGCGGCGGCGTTGTTGCTTGCCGCGCCGCTCTTCGTTTCGTGTATCGACGACGACGACAACGACGACTTATCCACTCTGCGGGCCGACTTCGCTATGATACAAACGAACGCCTCCGGCCAGACGGTAGGGTTCCTTACGGACGACAACGAGTATAAAGCCTTCGCCTCGCCGATGGATATAGGCGGGGCGCAAGCCGATACTACCTACCGCGCACTCGTATATTATTACGACAAAGAAACATATGCCGAGCTCTACGGCTTCACTCTCGCAACGGTACGCGACCCTAAGGATATAAGCCTGTTCGGCAACGTTAAGACCGACCCCGTATATCTCCAAAGCGTATGGCTGAGCAACAACAACAGCTATATAAACCTTACGTTAGGGGTGATGACCGGCACGTCGACCTCCTCCGTGGAGAGCACGCAGACGCTCGATATTGTCCGCTCCGTTGATACCGAAAACGGCAATATCACGCGCCTGACACTATATCCCGACCCGCACCACACGCCCGAATATTACACGCAAACGGTGTACCTGTGCATCAA
>JAJPZE010000072.1 GCA_021204565.1 Prevotella sp.
GGGTCTTGTCTTCGATTACCGCCAAACCTCCGTCTACTTTCTTCCTGTCCGCCGCGAGGAGTGTCGCCCCTCCCGCTAACGCCATACCGAGCAACACGGCGCGCCGGCTCTTGTCCTCCGGCTCGTGAGGCTCGGCGCCGTGCTTTTTCCGTTCAGGCAAACCGTAAACCAACGCCTTCTCGTTGCATTTCCCGATACAATCGCCGCACAAGATACACCGGCTGTAGTCGATAACGTGGGTACGGCTGTCGATGCACGACGCTTTGCACTGCCGAGAGCAACGCCCGCACGAGACGCAACGCTCCTCCTTAATCCGTATTTTAAGAAGAGAGAAGCGGGAGAACAGCCCCAATACCGTCCCCACAGGGCAAATTGCATTGCAATATAATCTGCCGTAACGCCACGCAAGAAACGCCAATATAAATAATGTAACCGCCGCGCAGGCGAGCGACGCGCCGCTCTTTACCCAAACGTCAACGCCGTAGAAGGCGTAGCTGTCAATACGTTCGGCAAGGTATGCGAGCAGGTTGTTGCCCCAAAGATATACGGGGCGGAGAATATTAACCGCAATTCGTCCGTATGCGCTATACGGGGCGATGATTGCCGCGATAGCGTTAAAGCCGAAGCATAAAGCGAGGACGAAGACGACAAGAACGCCGTAACGCAACGCCCGTTTCTCTTTTGAGAACTTATACGGATTACGCTTGCGCCGCCTGCCGAAGAACGCGAAGATATCCTGCATCACCCCTAACGGGCAGACAACGGAGCAGTATATCCGCCCGAAAACCAATGTAACAACAAGCAGTAGCGCAATTATAACGAGGTTCAACGACAGCACGGCGGGCAGGAATTGTACCTTCGCCAACCACGCGAAGTAATGCGATATGACGCCCGTGAAGTCGAGGAAAAGCAGTGTAATCAATATAAAGAATACCGCCGCAAGAATTATTCGGATTGTCCGGAGCATATATGAAACGCCGCGTCGAGTCTGTATAAAATGATTATGATTTATTTGTTTTCAGCAGAGAGAATCTGTGCGGCGTGATTGCCCGTCTTTATCTCTTTCGGACCTATAACTCGCTCTATCGTGCCGTCTTCGCCGATGATAAACGTGGTGCGGAGAGTGCCCATGTAGCTCCTGCCGCACATTTTCTTCTCGCCCCAAACGCCAAACAGCTCCGCAAGAGCGTGCTCCGTGTCGGCAATGAGCCGGAAGGGAAGGTTGTTCTTCTCTATGAACTTGCGGTGCGTCTTCCCGTCGTTGACACTCACTCCGACCACTTCATACCCCTCGCCGCGTAACGTTTCGTAATTGTCGCGCAAGTTGCACGCCTGCGCCGTACACCCGGATGTGAGATCCTTAGGATAAAAATAGAGCACTAATTTCCGACCTTTGAAGTCGTCAAACCTGACTTCCCGTCCGTCCTCATCCCTGCCGAGAACCTCCGGCACTTTGTCTCCCGTCTTCATATCAGTATAACTCGTGTTGTTTTTATTTTGGTCAGTCGTTTCTTTTGCAAATATAACACATCCGGGGCGATAGCCGTCCCGTCGGATGCCGTTTTTCATATAATGGATGTAAATAATGTCATATCCTTTACGTATATTTCACTTTCTTTTTGTTTGTCAGTCGTCCGATATGCCATACCTTTGTGCGTATATTAGATCAACTACTATCACTAACTAAACTTAACTATCTCTTCCCTTATGGAGAAGCTCTCTAATCTTGATTTGTCACGCGGATACACGGAAGCGGAGTATGCTCAGATGATTGAGGAGCAGGCGATGAGCGTGCTCGAAGTGATGTCGCAACGTGTCGGCGTTGAGGACGTAGCCCGTATCCGCCGTGCATACGAGTTCGCAAAACAAGCTCATAGAATGCAACGCAGAAAGTCCGGCGCCCCGTATATCATGCACCCCGTCGCCGTCGCAGCCATTGTCGCAGAAGAGTTGCAATTGGATGCTAACTCCGTAATTAGCGCCTTTCTCCACGACATAGTCGAGGATACCGAATATACTCTCGACGATATACGACGTATGTTTGGCGACGACGTGGCGTTCCTTGTCGACGTAGTTACAAAGAAGAAGAAAGACCATTACAAGATGTCGAAGCAAGTCGACAACTACGACCAGCTCCTCCAATCCCTCCAATACGATATACGCGCGCTCATGGTTAAGCTCGCCGACCGCTTGCATAATATGAGGACGCTCTCCTCTATGCGGCCCGACAAACAGATGAAGATAGCGGGGGAAACCGATTATTTTTATGCTCCTTTGGCAAATCGAATGGGGCTCTTCGATATTAAGACCGACCTTGAGAATCTCTCTCTGAAGTACCGTTGCCCGATTGAATACGCGGAAATAGACGAGGCTCTTCATCGAGATATGGATACTAACGAGACCCGCCTTAAGCTCTTCTGCTCCACTATCCAAGATATATTAAGAAGCGCCTTTATCGATGCCCGTGCCGAGGTGTATTACCGCAAACCTTACAGCATATGGCGCAAGATGAAGAGTCAGGATCGTGATTATAACCACATAGAGAACCGATACTATGTCCGCGTTACTTACGTCGGCTCCCGACATAAGTTCACCGAGAAGAACGCCTGCCTGAAGATATACTCCCTGCTCACCGATAAATATAAAGAACGTCCGCAATCTTTCGTCAATCAGATTGACTCCGCAAAGGAGAACTCATACCAGTCGCTCAACGTAATGCTCCTCTCCGAAGAGGGCGTGTGGGAGGACGTGCAAATCACCACGGAACATATGGTCGAAACATCAAAGATAGGCTGCCTCGTCGGACGAGATGAGAGCAACGTCGGCGAATGGATAGACCGTTTCAAGCGCGTGCTCGAAGACATAGCCAAAGAGAGCACATCCAACTCTTTCATAGAGAGCGTCGTTACGTCCCTCTATTACGACGACGTCATGGTCTTCACTCCGACGGGGCGGGCGATAGTCTTGCCTAAGGGCGCGACCGCCATAGATTTCGCTTTCGAGCTCGGAGACGACATAGGGATGCACGCGCAATATGCACGAATAAACGGCCGCTTATGCTCGATTAAGACCGAATTGAAGCGCGGCGACTGCGTCGAGATTGGCACGTCAGACACCCTTCAAGCCCGCCGCGAGTGGAGTGATTGTTGCTCTACTTATAAGGCAAAGCGGGAGTTGAAGAATATTAAAGATGTGGATACGAACGCCGGAATTGTGCGTTGTCCGGCGTGTAACCCCATACCCGGCTGCGAGGTAATAGGGTTCAAAAACGACGACGGCACCGTAACTATCCACCGCCGGTCCTGCTCCGAAGCCATACACGTCGCCTCAAAGAGGGCCGAATTGATAGTTACCGCCGAGCTACAATCCGACCCGAACAAGACGTACCTTATCTCCGTGCGCGTCAGGGCAATAGATCGCTATCATCTTTTGATGGATTTAATCGATACGATAACTACCAAACTGCACCTCTCCATCGACTCTCTCAAGACCGAAACGGTGGATAACATCGTCGACTGCACCATTAATTTCTTCGTCCACAACATGCTCGAACAGACCGAAGCAACACGCAGCCTCTACAACGTCGACGGAGTAGACGAACTCAAAATCAAAACCGAAGAATAACCACAAACGAGGGCAATCTCGTCCCAACTCTGTTTATAAGCTCCTCTCCAACTATAGCGCCGTAATAACCCGCCACGATATATTGTTGAAAGGGTAAAGAAAAGGATTTTATCCTTTTCTTTTGCGGTTTCGGATGTTTTGCGCTACCTTTGCGGCGGCTTTCGGGGTGTAGCGCAGTTGGAAGCGCACTACGTTCGGGACGTAGGGGTCGCTGGT
>JAJPZE010000262.1 GCA_021204565.1 Prevotella sp.
ACATATACTCGTGCGACCCAAGAATATATGTTTAAGCAACGCATTGAAAGTCAAAGGATTACAAAGAGGAATACAAAGGGTTGTAAAGGAGAATATAATGAGTTACAAAGGAGAACACAAGAACTACCTTGCACTATTTATCTTCGCGGGTATTAATGTTACCGACCTTACCGAGCTGATATACGCATTGCAAGCGACGGGTTGCATCAACAACGGTGTGGTGACGATTAAGGAACTTAGTGCGTGGTTGTATTCTTTCTTCAATGTCGAAGCAAAGGATTGTTATCGTTTCTACGTTGACATCAGACGTAGAAAGACCGTTAGCAAAACCGTTTTCATTGAAAAGATGCGGGATGCCTTGAATGACAAATTACGGAAAGACGATGAGAAAGAGCGAGCGAGGAGATAAGTGATAGTTTAACAATATCACCTCGTTGACTTTGTCGAGCTTCGGCTACGGCGAATTGTGAAAGCAAGCCGCCCACTTCGAGCGGGCAGCATTATTATTGTTAAGAGCCGCAGGTGCTTCGCCTTGCACGTAATCGGCTTGCCGCTTTCGAAGCCCGCGGAGAAAGAACTTTCACTGACATTACATGTTGAATGATACGGAATATATCCGGTTCAGCTCGGTCGCCTCCGGCAACGAGAGAGATGAATAAACTGTTAGGATAAAGAGAACCATTGCCACATCTGTCCATATCCCCAGCAAAAGATGTCGTGTAAAGAAGTCGGGAGAGTGCCGGTATTGCACATCTCCCGATTTTAGAACACAGAGGACTATCCCTTGTTTTGCAACAGATGTTTCAAGTTCTCGTCCCCTGCGATGCGTTCCAATTCGTCCTTAACTATCTGCTTCACCTCCTCTTTGATACGGTTGTAATTCTCCTGCACCCTTTCTTTCATACAATCGTTGCCGTTCTCGTCTGTGAAATCGGTGA
Organism: Prevotella sp.; assembly: GCA_021204565.1. GTDB lineage: Bacteria > Bacteroidota > Bacteroidia > Bacteroidales > Bacteroidaceae > Prevotella. The sequence goes on from JAJPZE010000262.1 coordinate 939, forward strand.
TAACAGGTATAGGCTTGTATGCCTTTGTCTCTGCCGCCACCCTCTCGTTATCTACAATAACCTCCGCGTGAAATATCTTCTGCTCGATACGTTCGTTAAAATTATCGGAGACCGAACCGACAAACATCCCCTGCGTCAGACCGGAGATCTTGCTTGGCGGAATAAGGCTGTCCATCTGCGTATTGATGGATGTGGATACGTCCTGCCTGTTAATGGAGATTGACTGACGTTTCTGCAAGACCTTTCCGAAACGGTCCGAGAGGGTCTTCGCGGTCTCCCCTACTACCTGCCCGGAGAAGATATTGCCGACGGTGTTCATCACCACTTTCGCCTCCTTGTCGCCATAATCTCTAATTAATTGCGAGAAGTCTTGAAATGTCGTGCAAACGAACAAAATAAGCTTGCTTATTTTTGAGTGCAGCCGACATTCGACAGGGTCAAATCCCAAACATACCGCCACCTTGTTGCTTCGTGCCGTGGCGATAAGGTTGTCCAAACCTTTGAAATAAATCGTCGGCAACTCATCGATTATCACCGACGACTTCAACATCCCTTTCTTGTTTATAAGCTTCACGATACGCGAGTTGTACAGACCGAGTGCCGCTCCGTAAATGTTCTGCCGGTCGGGATTGTTGCCGACGCATAATATCTTCGGTTCGTCGGGATTATTAATATCGAGTGTGAACTCGCTGTCAGACATCACCCAATAAAGCTGAGGGGAAATCATCCTCGACAGCGGTATCTTCGCACTCGCAATCTGTCCTTGCAACTGGTCTGCCGCACCGCCTATCCATGCATCCATAAAAGGAGAAAGATAATTCTCCAATTCGGGATAACTCGTCAGTATCGGGAAAATATCCTCGTATCTGCGGTTGAGGAACTCGATAGCGTGAGGGAATGTGCAATACTTGCCGCCCCTGTAGATTTTGAGATACCAGATAATAGCGGCAAAGAGGATTATCGGCGACTCGACAAAGAAGTCTCCTTGCTTCTGCACCCACGTCTTGTTCAGATTGAGCATGATAGTGTAGGCACTCTCGTATGCGTCCGATATATCCGTCATAAAATCGGGATGAATGGGATTGCAACGATGACTGCGGCGCGGGTCGTCGAAGTTTATCACATAGAAACGCGGCTTAACCTTGTAACCGTCCGGATGGTTCATCAGATGGTTGTATGCAATCATTGACAGGTCGGGGAACTTGAAATCATAGATATATTGGCTAAATCCCTTTTCAATCTGTTGTTTGATGAAGTTGTTTACTACGGCATACGATTTGCCGCTGCCGGGCGTGCCCAACACGATAGTCGCGCGGAACGGATTGACCACATTTATCCACCCCTGCCGCCACTTCTTCCGGTAATAGAAACGAGTGGGCAAGTTGACGGAGTAGTCGTTGACCAGCAACCGGGTCTCCTGCATAAAACTCTCGTTCTCGTTGTTAAATACGTCATCCATCAGATTGTATTTCAGCAGACGGCTCATCCATAAACCGCCCATCATCAGGCAGATGTACCCTGTTGCGATGGTGAAGATATACAGCATTGCAACCGTTTCGAGCGGAAGCGGTAATGTCAATATCCACCAATTGAAGAAGAACAAGACCGCACCGGCTGCGATTACCGTCCAAATCCCGCTCCACGTAATCTTCTCTCCCTTTACCCCTTTCGTCCCCAAACAAGACAGGGCGAGCAGGAGTGCGGCAAATAGTTTGGTGTAAAGTACGGAATGAAACAGATGTGCCGTGCGGTCGAAATTGAGCAGTATCTTGTCAACCACCGCGATATTCACACCCCAAGACACTACCGCCTCATAACAGTACCAGTAAATGTTCATAACGACTAATACGATACTCACGGCACGGAGAAGATCCATAATCTTCGCCAATGCTCTCAAATCATCTTCTTGCGACATAATAAATTCCTTTTATTTTGTTGATTGATATTTGATGTTGATATTGATATTGATATTTGATGTTGATATTAATCACAGCTTAAATCCTTTTCGTTTCCTCTTCTTTCTCCGTTGCATGGCGCGGATGAATGCCTCCTCTTCAGGATTGACGGCAAGGGCATCGGTGTTGAGCAAGCCAAGTCCGTCAATATGCTCGGATTGCTCTTCGGGTTTGGATACCGTCTCCGTAGTATCGGTATTGTTTGTCTCGTGAATTGTGATTGGTGTGGGCGGTTCATTCTCATACGGTAGTGAGAAGTGTTCCTGCAAAGTATTAGCAGACACCTCCTTGCCCATGCGCGAACCGTTTAATACACATCCCGTGCGATTGTCGATGAATGTCGTGCCGTATATCCGTCCGTCGGATGTGTAACGAAATATTGTATCAATCCCCCTCGCTTTCAATTCGGCAATAAACCTCTCCTTGTAATGAGTCTTACGCAAGGCATACAAAACCGTCAGCTGCGTAATTTTCCCCAAATTCCGCTCTTTCATCTCATTCCTCGAACGTTCGATTTTCTGCCGTATAGCGTCGTAACCGATACTCTTCCCGTAAAGCGATGATTTGAACGGATTACCGACTTTACTCCCTTTATCGTCGGTTGCTGAATAAACAAGTCCGTGATATTTCCGACCGTTGACGATTCCGTGCGCTTCCTCGACAGTAACGTTATATTGCTGCAGGAGCGTGCGGTACTCGTTCATCGACAGATAACGGTATTTTTCATTTATCATCTTCACCGTATTCCCCACTTGCTTCTTCACATTCCCTGCCGCCACGTCAACCTTTCGTATCACATTATCCGGAATCTCTTGCCTGCCGGTTTGCTTTCTCTCAGCTTCGTGCAATCCGTATTTCCGTTCAATCTCGCGCGTTATCTGTTTGCTCCGGTAAAAATTGTTCCGCATATCAATGCCCTTGCCGTTCTCATC
>JAJPZE010000154.1 GCA_021204565.1 Prevotella sp.
AAGACATAAAGATAAACTGGGGCGCAGACTTGTCGGGAGTTATCGCGAGCGAAATGGATTTAGCGGCTTCGGCGTTGCGTGACGCCGAGGTGTTCGATTAAACGGGATGAGGTATTGGGTATTCATATTGCCGGTTGCGGCTGTTCTGTCGTTTTGTCAGTGCAAGGGCGGAGCGGGCTCCGGCGAGCCGTCTTCCGATGAGGATGCCGCTATGCTGGGGGGTGTCTGGCAGAGCGCGGACGATGATGCATACGTCTTCCGCGTGGTCGGCGACACTATCTTTTATCCCGACCGCCGCCTCTTGCCCGTGCATTTCCGTATTTATCGCGACACGATATTTCTCGACGGAAACAATAACGTTACGAAGTACGTAATAGAGAAATTCACGCCTAACGTGCTCCACTTTCGCAATCAAAGCGGTGAGCTCGTAAAGCTTCATAAGGCACAGGAGCCGGTGCCGGACGTTGATTTTTATGCCGCGGAAGAGACGTTCCTCGACGTCAACCAGACGTTTGAGAGACGCGATACGGTGGTTGTCGCGGCGGACGGGAAGCGATATCATTGTTACGTGCAAGTGAACCCGACGAGCTATAAAGTTGTGAAAGACAACCTCAACAACGAAGGAATGGATGTCGGCAAGGTGTATTACGACAACATCATTAATGTGGCGGTGTACGTCGGCGCCACACGTCTTTATTTTCACGACTTCACCAAACGCGAGTTCTCTTCGTTCGTTCCGGAGGAGATAATGCCCCTTTGCATTCTCAGCGATGTCATCTATCAGGGCTGTGATACGGCGGGCGTAACGTTCCGCGCCCAACTTCGCGTGCCGGAAAGCGCCTCGTCTTACGTCGCCGATATTTGTATCTCCGCCGGCGGGGAGATGAGTTTGAGCGCCGGGAAATAAGACCTTTACTCTACCGCCGACACGTATTTATCGAACGCGCGGCGTATGCAGGGAATGCGGTAAAGCACGCATTCGAGCAGCACTACGCCGAGCGCGGCATCGGCAATACCGAGCAATACGTCAATGACGTAGTGATGGCAAGCATACACCGCAGTTGCCCATATGCCCGCCGTTATGATTGCGAAGGCGATGGTTAAGCCGGTTTTGTTCTTGTTGATAACGGTGTAGATGCACGCCGTGAGCACGTATGCGGAATGGAGCGAGGGCACTGCGGCGAAGATATTAGAGTTGCCGGAGTAGATATTGGCAAAGACGGGGAACGGCATTAAAGCATCGAAACGCGCCAAGCCGGCCACACTGCCGGGAACGGTGAAGTCGGGCTCGAAGCCATATTGCAACACGTACCAGGGCGGCGCGGCGGGATGAATGTAATACACTATGAAGCCCAAGAGATTGACGAAAAGAAATGCAATCGATGCCTTAACGCTCTCTCTGCGTTTCCCCGAGCAGAACAGCCAAATGGAATAAGCGAAGGGCACGGGTATCCAGCACAGATAAAACAGCCCGGCAAAGAAATCCGCTATCGGAGCGTTATGCGTGTTGAAATACTCGCATAAGGTCATTCTTCCCTCCGCCGTGTCTATTCCGAACAGCACTTTATCCGCCTCGTAGATGCCCCGAAGATCAATCGAATGAAACGTGTAGTTCGGCAGAAAGCGCATCGAGCTGTATATCACGATAAACAGAAGCAGGGGGGTGACAGCGTACATAAACCGCCTTGTCGGCTTTATAGCTACAAACACCGCCCAAATGGCAATAATGTATAATCCGTAATAAGCCATTTTCAAATTGTGGTCAGAATGTTGCGCGGAAAGTGAAACGCACGCTGTTGCGCGTTGATGTGGGCAGCTCCGTATAAGTCAAGCGCCGCACATACTCAACGTGGAGCAGTTTGAAAATATTGTGAATGCCTATAATCGCCTCTACGTAAGGGCGTTTGCTCTCCATTATATAACACCCTTTCGGGAAGCGGAACAACAGCTCGTCGTCGGGATGGAGATAGGGATTGTTCTTGTCCGAGAGCCCTCCGAACATAACGTTAACGCCGAGGAACTCGCGCCATTTCAGCTTTCTTATGAGCGGAATACGGTTGAATATCTTCCCGTTGAGGTCCCAGGAGAGTTGCATTGAAACGAACTTATCGGTGGGGAACTCCATATTGTTGATGAGGTTGAACGTCTCGTCTTCGAGGATATAACCCAAGCAGGTGCGGGGCATAATCAGCAGGGGATAGGGCACTTTGTTCCATTCGTATCCCGATTTAAGGTAGATGTCAATTTTCCCCCACGACTTAACCCAGAAGCGCTTGTATATCTCCAACTCCGACAGGTTGTAGTTGTAGTCGCCCCCGAGGAAACCTTTAATTCCGACGGTGTGGCGTATGGTGAATACGGGGGCGTCGAGGTTAATGGGCAGGCGGCGTTGCTTGGTATTGATGTAGGTCTCTCCGGGGGCAATACGTATTTCGCCGCTAAGTTCGGTGATGTGTATGCCGATGTTCGGGTTGACGTGATCCGGGTTTTCGACGGGGTTGAGGTATTCTGCGACGGGCGTAAACTTCATCTCTCCGTACCCGCGGTTATATTCGCGTTTAATGCCGATTGTGGTTTTAAATCCCCATTCTTCCTCGCGTTCGAACTTCAGCTCCTGTCTGTTGTAAAAGTACATCTTGTCGATAGTCGTCCATTTATAAGCGGTGAAGACGTTGTCTTTATCCGTACGTATCCACTTGTCCGACGGCATTGCGACGTCTCTGCTGACAGTCAGTGTAAGCGTCCGTTTGGGGAACTCGCGCGGCAGGTAGTCTTTCTTGTTGAAGGAGTAGGTCAGGACGCCCTGGTAATAATTTTGTCGTGAGCGCCACCCGCGTGCATAGTATCCGGCGAGGAACCAATGCGGGTTGAGGTTGGCGGTGGTTTGTGCGGACAGGCGTGTTCGGAAGCCGTCTATGAAATTCTTCGAAATGATGGTGTTTATCGGCCCGATATCCACTTTCGACGAGCCGTGTTTGGTCTCGACGAAGTTCTCGATGACGGCGGAGAGGACGGTCATCACTATGCCGAAGCCCTTTATCTGCTTTATGTTGTCGATGAACGAGTTCATCTGAGCCTCCGATTTAGTTAGCTCTACGGTGCGGTATTGCCCCCAGAAGTCGTCGTCGCGCATCGACGCGCTTGCCTCGCGTCTCTCCGCCGCTTTGCCCTTGAAGAGTTTGTTTGCGATTGGCTCGAAGCTGTAGTCAGAGTTTTTTGTTGTACGGATACAGATCATCTTTTGTATCCAGTTGGCGAGTTTGAGCTCCACGATCATATCGTCTTGCGTAAGTACCCAATCGCCCGACGGCTGCTTCTCATAACTCTGGTCGATACGTAAGTTTTCGACGAAGTTGACATCGGAGCGCTTGGGGATGGTCATTGAGCATTTCTTGACGTGCAACGTGCTGTCGGCAAGCACGTAGAGCTCGCCCCGGAACCCGAAGTCCTGTTGGTTATTAGGTATGAATTGGAGATGATAACAGAGGTCTTTATCGACGTAAACGGTGTCTTCGATGTAGTAGCGGTAAAAGCTGATAGCGTCGTCGCCGATAGGCGATGTAAAGGGATATTGGAGCAGGCGCACTTGGTTGTCGTAGATGTCGACGTCGGTAAAGACGTCTTTCATAATCACGTCGATGATGTCTCCGGTCTCTATCAATTGGTTGATGCCGCCTTTGTTTTCGCCGAGTATGATGCTCTTTTCGCTTTTCGGTTCGCGTCGGTATATCTTTTGCGTTACGGTCTCATTGGTGATGACGGGGAGTATGAGTTTGTCGTTGTATTTACATCGCTCCACTTG
>JAJPZE010000219.1 GCA_021204565.1 Prevotella sp.
CGACTTTATTGTCGTCAACTTCGCCAACGGCGATATGGTGGGTCATACGGGCGTTTACAACGCTATCGCCAAGGCGGTTTGGGCGGTTGACCACTGCGTCCGCGACGTGATTGAAACTGCGCGGGCGAACGATTACGAGGCAATAATCATCGCCGATCACGGCAATGCCGATAACGCGATAAATCCCGACGGAAGCCCCAATACCGCACATTCGCTCAACCCCGTGCCCGTCATTTACGTTACGAATAACAACTCCGCAACAATCCGGGACGGGCGGCTTGCCGATGTCGCACCTACGTTATTGCACATCATGGGCTTGCCCCAGCCGGCTGATATGACGGGCGAGAACCTTATTAAAGACTGATTCGCGCGCGCCACAGGCGGCGGTTAAAGCGGCTTCGCGAATATGAACGTGAATATCGAACCCTCGTGGTTTGAGGCGCTGAAAGGTGAGTTTGACAAGGATTACTTCGTCAAACTCACTCGCTTTGTACGTGCCGAATACGTCGCGGGAACGTGTTTTCCGCCGGCGGGGAAGATATTTAATGCGTTCGCTCTGTGTCCGTTCGACAATGTGAAGGTGGTGATTATAGGTCAGGATCCTTATCACGAGCCGGGCCAGGCGGAGGGCTTGTGCTTCTCCGTTAGCGACGGCACGCCTCTTCCGCCATCGCTTGTCAATATCCTCAAAGAGGTGAAAGACGACGTCGGAGCGGTGCCCCCTCTGTCGCAAAGCGCATTAGCCGCGGGTCGGAAGATGTACAACGGCTCGCTTCGCCGTTGGGCGACGCAAGGTGTGTTGCTCCTTAACGCCACGCTAACGGTAAGGGCGCATCAGGCGGGTTCGCACCAACGGCAGGGCTGGGAGACGTTCACCGATGCCGTGATACGCACCGTCTCGGAGCGCAAGACGCACGTTGTCTTTATCCTTTGGGGCGGATATGCTAAGACAAAAAAGGCGCTCATCGACCCCGCCCGGCACCGTATACTCGAAGCGGTACACCCCTCGCCGCTGTCCGCTAACAGAGGCGGATGGTTCGGCAACCGGCACTTCTCCCGTTGCAACGAATACCTTACGTCTAACGGCATCACGCCTATAGTGTGGTGATTGCTTGTCTTAAAAGTTATAGGAACGCGGGCAATGATAGTTGAAATCGGGAGCGTATTGGCGACGACGGATCTCTTCACGGAGCGTTTCTGTTGCGATTTGCCGGCGTGTAAAGGGGCGTGTTGCGTCGAGGGAGATGCGGGCGCGCCGGTTAAAACCGAAGAGATAGCGGAGTTGGAAGAGGCGGCGGAGGCGATACGGGACGAGCTGACACCGGCGGCGCGGGACGTTATCGACCGGCAGGGAGTAGTGTATCCCGACGTTGAAGGCGAGCTCGTAACGAGCATTATAGGTTCCCGCGAATGCGCATTCAGCCGTTTGAGCGGGATACGAGCGGAGAGCGGGGAGGCGGTGAGTTGCCGGATGTGCCTGTTGGAGACGGCGTTTCGCGCGGGCAGAACGGGCTTCGCCAAACCCGTTAGTTGTGCTCTTTACCCGCTTCGGGAGAAGCAACTGTCCAACGGGATGACCGCTTTGAGCTATCACGAGTGGAGTATCTGCGAGCCCGCACGCCGCAAGGGAGCACGCTTCGATATACCTCTGTATAAGTTTCTTCACGCTCCGCTCGTCCGCCGGTTTGGTGCCGAATGGGTCGAAGAGATGGAGGCAACGGCGCGTCTGTTCCTTTCCGAGTACGCGGATAAATAGGCGGCGCATGGGGCGCGATATGCGGTTATTTATCAAAAATATGTATCTTTGCGAGCGTATTAAATATAACGTAATGTGTATAAGGAGTAAATATCTTGCCGGCGCATTGGCGGCAATTGTGTTGTCGATAGCCCTGTCGGGATGTGGCGAAGACAAGTTTGAGATTAGCGGCGAAGTGGATGATGCCGGGGGGCAAACGTTGTATTTCGACCGCGTGGAGATAGACGGAGTAACGACATTAGACAGCGTCAGTCTCGGCGCCGACGGGCGTTTTGCGTTTCGCAGGGCGGGGGTTAGCTCTCCCGAATATTATCGTCTGCGGCTCGACGGACAAGTAATCAATCTCGCCGTCGACTCAACCGAGAGCATACGAATCGCCGCCTCGCGCGCCGCGTTCGCTACGGATTATAAGGTCTCCGGCTCGGATGATTGCGCGAAGATACGCGAGCTTTCGTTGCTCCAAATAAGGTTGCAACGGCGGGTGAACGCCATTATAAACGACCCCACGCTCCGCGTTTCGGAGACGGAGGACAGCCTCGCAAGCGTCATACAATCGTATAAAACATACGTCAAGAAGAATTATATTTACTCCGCTCCGTACAGGTCGTATGCGTATTTCGCGCTGTTCCAAACGGTTGTCGCGGGCGGTATGGAGCGCCTTATCTTCAACCCCCGCGCCGACGAAGAAGATATAAAAGCGTTCGCCGCAGTAGGCACGAGCTGGGATACATATTATCCCGGCACCGTCCGCGGAGAGAACTTGCACAACATCACAATAGAGAGCATGAAGAACATAAAGATACTTCGTGCCGAGCGCGAGGCGATGATTTCCCCCGACCGGATAGACACTTCGGGCGTGGTCGACATAGCGCTCGCCGACAATAAAGGCAACGTCCGCCGGCTCTCCGACCTGAAAGGAAACGTTATATTGCTCGACTTCTGCTCGCTCGCGCAAGAGGGTACGGCAAAGCGGATGATGGCGTTGCGCGACATATATAATAAGTATCACGCGCGTGGGTTCGAGATTTATCAGGTATCAATCGACCAGAGCGAGCACTTCTGGAAGACGCAAACTGCGGCGTTGCCGTGGGTGTCCGTCAACGACCCCGCCGGGCTCGGTGCCGACTGTCTCGTAACGTACAACGTCTCCCGCCTCCCTACTTATTTCCTTCTCCAACGCGACTGCACTCCGTATAAGAGAGACGAACAAATCACCGACCTTGACAAGGAAATCGAAGCCCTGCTATAACAAAATGCAACCGTCTGACATTAAGCAAACGACCGCCCGGCACGGGGCGGGACTAACCTACAGACGCTATCTCGTCCCGTTCGTCCTTATAACCGTCCTGTTCTTCCTGTGGGGTTTCGCGCGGGCCATACTCGACGTCCTCAACCGCCATTTCCAGGACTCGTTCAATATCTCCATATATAAATCGGCGTTCGTTCAGGCAATCACCTACCTCGCCTATTTCCTTATGGCGTTGCCCGCGGGAATGTTTATCAACCGCTTCGGATACCGGCGGGGAGTGGTCTTCGGCCTGGTTCTGTTCGGCGTCGGCGCGTTGTTGTTCCTTCCCGGAGGTTATCTTCCCGGCAATCTCGTGTTCGCCTCGTTCCTTATCGCTTTATTCGTTCTCGGTTGCGGATTGACCTTTCTCGAGACGGCGGCGAACCCATATGCGACGGAGCTTGGACCGACGTCAACCGCCACGTCGCGCCTCAATCTGTCGCAGACGTTCAACGGTCTTGGCTCGTGTCTTGCTCCCGCAGTGGTCGGCGGATATTTGTTCAGCGGCGGCGATGTTACGTACCCGTACCTGATACTCGGCGTGGTCGTGTTGCTCATTGCAATAGTGTTCTCCCGCGTCAAACTGCCCGAGATAAAGCACAGCCGCTCTGCCGGCGAGGAGCCCGACGTCGTCGCAGGCAACCGCTATCGTATGGTTTGGCGGCACAAGATATTCGTCTTCGGGCTTGTCGCGCTCTTGGTCTACGAAGTGGCGGAGATAAGTATTAATTC
>JAJPZE010000035.1 GCA_021204565.1 Prevotella sp.
TCTTTATTGCGGGGATAAACTCAATCAGACCCTCGGGGATAAGCACCGTGCCGAAGTTGTTTCCCTCCGCCGCACGTAAGGCGACGACGTTCGCGATATACGTTACAACATCGTCAAGACTCATCTCTTTCGCCTCCACTTCCTCGGAAATAAGGCATACGTTAGGTTGTGTCTCGAGGGCGCACTCAAGGGCGATATGCGAAGCGGAGCGCCCCATGAGCTTTATGAAATGCCAGTACTTGCGTGCCGAGTTGCAGTCGCGTTGTATGTTTCCGATTAGTTCGGAATACGTCTTGCAAGCGGTATCGAACCCGAAGGAGGTCTCTATCTGCTCGTTCTTTAAGTCGCCGTCGATAGTCTTGGGGCACCCTATAACCTGCACGCCGTATTGTTTTGCGGCGTAATACTCCGCCAATACGCAGGCGTTGGTATTGGAATCATCGCCCCCGATGATTACGAGAGCCTTGATGTCAAGACTGCGGAGTATCTCTATTCCGCTCTCGAATTGCGCTTCTTTTTCGAGCTTCGTGCGCCCCGAACCGATAATATCAAAGCCTCCCGTGTTGCGGTATTGGTTGATAAAATCGTCGGTAAACTCAACGTATTTATGGTCAACCAGCCCTGCCGGACCCATAAGGAAGCCGTACAGACGTCCGTTCGGGTTAAGCGATTTCACCCCGTCGTAAAGCCCGGAGATGACGTTATGCCCGCCGGGAGCCTGTCCGCCGGAGAGGATAATCCCCACATTGAACGGCTCCGACGGCAGAGCTTGACCCGCCTCGAACGTGATGACGGGCATCCCGTAGGTATTGGGGAACATCGCTTTTATCTCTTCTTGGTTGCCCACGGATTGCGTCGGAGCGCCCTCAACGGCAACTACCGCGCCCTTTAAAGCCTTTGGCAGCTTCGGCTGATATGCGGCGCGAGCTTGCTGCAATGCACTTGTTTTCATTTCAAAAATATTTGTTTGTCAGACGTATTGAGTAATTCTTATTTGTCGCGAAAGTAGTTCAAATACGCCGAACAGACAAATAAAACAACCGTTTTTCCGACGGTTTTCAACTTTTTTAGTCGGTCGGAAAACGGCGTATAACCCGCTGATCATTCCCCCGAAAGCCGCTCGGCAACGCTTTCTCCGGTATCCTTTTTCCCCGCCGGACGCGGGAGTGCTCCACGCGGAAACACTTCTCCTGCAGGACTTATAAATACACCGTATTTCACATAATTACCGGTCTTATATGTTAACACAAAAGCGAGTGTGCAATGAAATTTTAGCTCGAAAAACGCACAAATTTAGGTCTTGTTTGGCATCTCCACATATCAAAACCGGCGCGAACACAGTTCGCGCCGGGCAAAACCCCCATAAATGACCCTCTCATTACTTAGTTCTTGCACCCTCATTACACGGGGTTTTATAAGGTCATTACACGGGGTTTCAGAGGGTCAAACCCCGTGTTTTTACAAATCCGCAACTATGCTCCGATCATACAAAAACACATAACTTGTTGATTTTCAACACATTCCAAAATTTGCGAAAAATGACGCGAATCTGCCCGGCAGCGCGGATAACGCCGTATTAAAGTTAAATTTTCGGGATGTGCAACTTAATAAATGTTATAAGCACGTGCTAAGAATTGGCATATGAAAAGTTGCGGAGCGGCGGCTCGGGCGTGCCGTGTTTGAAAGAGTTATTTCTTTATAAATTTCGTCCTTTCGTTTGTGTTTTCCGTCCGTTTGCTTTACTTTTGCGCTATGTAGACGGTGATTATACCGCTGTCCGGCACGCCGGACGTCATATGCGGGAACACCTATGGACACCAACTAAAAAGAATACAAATCAAAACATCTGAAGCTATTATGAAGCCAACTCTTTTTCTGCTCGCGGCAGGTATGGGCAGCCGTTACGGCGGTTTGAAACAGCTCGACACGCTCGGTCCCCACGGGGAAGCGATAATGGATTACAGTATCTACGACGCCATACAAGCCGGGTTCGGACGGATTGTATGGGTTATCCGCAAGGATTTCGAGGAGCAGTTCCGCGCCCAGATACTCTCTAAATACGAGGGTCATATACCTTGCGAACTGTGTTTCCAAAGCCTCGACAAACTGCCGGACGGGTTCTCGGTGCCCGCGGGGCGTACAAAGCCGTGGGGGACTAACCACGCCGTGCTTATGGGCAAGGATGTCATACACGAGCCGTTTGCCGTGCTCAACTGCGACGACTTTTACGACCGTGATGCGTTCCGCGTGATGTGTAAGTTTTTGAGCTCTCTGCCCGAGGGGTCGAAGAACAGGTATGCAATGGTCGGGTTCCGCGTCGACAACACTCTCAGCGAGAGCGGTACGGTCAGCCGGGGCATTTGCGTTAACGACGAGAAGACGCATCTGCTCACTTCCGTCGTCGAGCGGACGAAGATCGAAAGGCACGGCGGCGTAGTTGAATACCTTGACGACGACGGGCAATGGGTCAGCATCGCCGACACTACGCCCGTGTCAATGAACTTCTGGGGCTTCACTCCCGATTATTTCGAATATTCGCAGGAGTATTTCAAGACCTTCCTTGCCGACCCGCAGACGCAAAGCAATCCGAAAGCGGAGTTCTTCATCCCGCTTATGGTGGATAAGCTCATCAGGAGCGGAAAGGCAACGTGTGAGGTGCTCGACACGACGTCGAAATGGTTCGGGGTAACCTATCCCGAAGACCGTCCGGAGGTTGTGGCGAAGCTTAAAGCATTGCACGACGCGGGCCGGTATCCGGAGAAGATGTTCTGACGACAAGTGGAGAAGACGGATATAATGACAGAGGAGCAACACTCGTTGCTCCTCTCTATTGTAAGCAACGCGCATAGCGCAGTCGTTGTCGGGCATAAGAACCCCGACGGCGACGCGGTCGGGGCGTGTTTGGCTTGGGCTTATGTATTGCGCAACGTCTACGGCGTGAATGCAACCGTTATAATGCCCGACAGCTATCCCGATTATTTCCAATGGCTCCCCGACAGCCAAACGATTATCAATTACGAGCGGCGGACGGACATCGCCGACGGGTTGATAGAGAACGCCGACACCGTGTTTTTACTCGACTGCAACAACCTCAACCGCACGGGGCGAATGGAGGACGCGCTTGCCGCGTGCAAGGCTCAAAGGGTTATAATCGACCATCACCTGGGCATTACGAGCGAAGCCATGCTGACCGTATCGGACAATTCGCGCTCCTCCACTTGCGAGGTGTTGTTCTGCGTCGTCCGCCAAATGGGGTTGTTGGAGCGGATGTCGAACAAATGGGCATCTATGATCTACTGCGGCATGATGACCGACACGGGCGGGTTCACATATAATTCCTCGCGTCCCGAGATCTTTCATATCGTCGGCGAGCTGCTTGCCAAAGGTATCGATAAAGACCGGATCTACCGCCTCGTGTTCAACAATTTCTCGTCTTGGGCGGTGCGCTTCCGGGGGTATGTAATGTGCCGGAAGCTCAACGTGCACCCGTCTCTTCGCGCCTGTTGGTTTACTATAAGCCGCCATGATATGCTCGACTGGCATTTCCAGAAGGGGGATGCGGAGGGCTTGGTGAATATTCCGCTGACGATAAAAGGTATGCGGCTGTCGGTCTCGTTGCGCGAAGACGACCGGTGGGATAATATCGTGTGGGTCAGCATACGTTCTCTCGACGACTTCCCCGCCAACGAAATGGCGGAGCAATTCTTCAACGGCGGGGGG
>JAJPZE010000073.1 GCA_021204565.1 Prevotella sp.
CTCTATGCGATACCCCTCGCATTTCAGCCCGACCGTCGCCATAGGGTCGGGGACCGCTAATTTCCAGTTGGGGCATATGTCCGCAGTGGCGTCAAGAAAGCGTGCCGCAATCCGGTTGAGCACCTGTCCCTTATACGGAATACCCTTAGGGAGAATGACGTCGAACGCCGAGATGCGGTCCGTAGCGACCATCACTATCAGGTCGTCGCCGATCGTATATACGTCGCGGACCTTGCCGTGATATACCGCCGTCTGACCGGGGAAATGAAATTGTGTGCTTGTCAGTGATTTCATATGTCAATCCTTATTCTTGTTCTCTGTTTGTCTTGTCGATGCCCGCGTATGCATCCACTATTCGCGTAACCAACGGATGACGGACGATGTCCTCTCTCCCGAGCCCGACAATCGCAATACCCTCTATACCGCCCAATATGCCGACAGCTTCGCGCAACCCGCTGCGGCGCGCGTCGGGCAAGTCGATTTGGGGCAGATCGCCCGTTATAATCATCTTCGAATTTGTCCCCAAACGGGTAAGGAACATACGCAACTGCGCGCGTGTGGTGTTCTGAGCCTCGTCGAGAATAACCACCGCATCGTTCAACGTGCGCCCCCGCATAAACGCCAACGGCGCAATCTGAATGACGTCCTTTTCAATCAAATCCTGCAACTTCGCCTGCGGGAGCATATCCTCCAAGGCGTCGTAAAGCGGCCGGAGATAAGGGTCGATCTTGTCCCGCATATCGCCCGGAAGGAACCCGAGCTTCTCGCCGGCCTCCACCGCGGGGCGCGAAAGAATAATCCGCCGCGCCTGTTTCGTCTTCAAAGAGCGCACGGCGAGTGCGATGCTCAGGTACGTCTTCCCCGTTCCCGCCGGACCGACGGCAATCAGAAGGTCGTTCTTAGCATAACTGTCGACAAGCTGTTGCTGATGTATGCCGCGCGCTTTTATCGCTTTACCCGCCGTCGTATAAAGCAACGCGCCCGGCGAAACCTCTTGCTCCGTCGCCCGGTTGTTTATGATGTTGGCGATGTCCGCGTCGCTAATGGTGTTGTATTCCTCAATATGGCGGACAATGCTCTCTATCGCCGCATATGCCGCGGACAGCTCCGGCGCCGACCCGTACATACGCACAACATTGCCGCGCGCGGTCAAGCGGAGCTTCGGGAAGAAACTTCTGACCAACGCCAAACGGCTGTTGTTCACCCCGTAGAGCATTATCGGGTCAATCGTGTCGAGAATTATAGTGCGCTCGGTCAATCGGGTATTGATTTGTTTGATGAATACTAATCCAATTATCAGACAAAGGTAATCAAATACGCCCTAACGGGCAAACAACCGGGCGTAAAACGCAACGGCTCAAATCTTCCGGTCGTAGAGAAGAGCGGCGTTGAGCACGACAAGCACCGAGCCCGCATTATGAACCAGCGCGCCCGTAACGGGGTTGAGCAAACCGAGAACGGAGAGCGTTATGGCGATGAAGTTAATAATCATCGACAGCGTGATGTTCAGCTTGATGGAGCGGATGACGGCTTTCGACAGGCGCACTATATAGGGTATCTTCGATATGTCGTCGCCGACAAGGGCGATGTCGGCGGTATCTATGGCGACGTCGCTCCCTATCGTGCCCGGCGCAATACATACGTCCGCAGTCTTCATCGCCGGCGCATCGTTCACCCCGTCGCCAACCATACACACCGTCCGGCCCGAAGTCTGATATTCCTTTACCGCAGATACCTTCCCCTCGGGCAACAGCTCCGCCCGAACGTCGCGTATGCCGACGCGAGAGGCGAGATACTCCGCCGCACGGCGGTTGTCGCCCGTAAGCATCACCGTAGTGATGTTCATCGCGTTCAGCTCCGCCACTACCGCTTCCGACGAGCTCCGCAATACGTCGCTCAAAGCTAACAAACCGACCGCGCGCCCGTCCGCCGCAACCACGACAGACACCTTGCCCTCGCCCCTGAAACGTGCAAGCACGGAGCGCACCGACTCATCTAACGCCACGCCGCACTCCTCTATATATGCGCTCTTGCCGCAGACGACGCTCCGCCCGCCCGCCGTCGCACGCACGCCTTTACCCGGGAACGCACGGAAGTTGTCAACACTTGGCAACGGCTTGCCCGTAAGGTTGAAACGGCCGGCAATCGCCTTCCCAATCGGGTGTTCCGACCGCCCTTCGACCGCCGCCGCTAACGCCAAAAGGCGCGTCTCCGCCTCTTCCGCCGCCCCGCGCGTATCGAGACAAACGATGTCCGATACGGTCAGAGCGCCCTCGGTCAGCGTCCCCGTTTTGTCAAACGTTATGCAATCCACCTTCCCCATACGCTCCAACGCCTCGCCCGACTTCACAAGAACGCCGAACTTAGTTGCCTGACCGATGCCCGCAACAATAGATACCGGCGTCGCCAACGCCAACGCGCACGGGCAGAAAACAACCATCACCGTTACCCCGCGCACGAGCTCGCCCGTCGCTATCCATGCACCGACGGCGATCAACAGCGCAACAGGCACGAGCCACGCAGCCCATTTATCAACAATCCGTTGCATTGGCGCTTTGTTCTTTTCCGCCTCTCTGACGAGGTCAATCATCTTCTGAAGCGACGTGTCCTCGCCGGTCTTCGCCGCACGAATGTCAATCGACCCGTAACAATTCATCGTCCCGCAAAAAACACGATCCCCCGCCGTCTTGTCGACCGGCACCGATTCTCCGGTCATTATCGACTGGTCAACCGACGTCGCGCCCGACACCACGTCGCCGTCGACCGTAATCCGCTCGCCCGGCAAAACACGCAGAACATCGCCCCGGCGCACCTCCGAGATGGCGACAAGCTCCTCCTCCTCGCGCCCGTCGCGCAGGGTTATGCGCCGCCCCTTGTCGGGTACGAGACTCACCAACCGGCTTATGCCCCGCTTCGCACGCCTCACCGTGTAATCCTCGAGCAACGCTCCAATCGCCATTATGAACGCTACTTCGCCCGCGGCAAACAACTGCCCGATATACAAGCACGCAACCATCGCAATGGTTATCAACAACGCCGACGATATCCAACGTTGGAATACGAGGCGCGTAACGGCAAGATAGAGTAGGGGGACACCGCTGATAACAACCGTTATCCACGCCGGGTCAAACGCCGGACGAACCCCCGCCAACAACAACACAAGGCTCGCCGCAAGGGCAATCCCGCTTACGACAGTCATCCGCATACCCTCCAACTGATGCACTATCCGCTCCATAAAAACAACTCTATATTATAACCTTAAACAATCTCAAAACGCCGCCGACGGCTCGGAGAACCGCAACGTAACCGCCCGGCGTAACAGACGTGCCGACAACAGACCCGCTATCGTCTCCCCGTCGCCGAACCGACTAATAAATTGTCGGCAATCACCATCGCAGCCATCGCCTCCACTATCGGCACGGCGCGCGGCAACACACAAGGGTCGTGCCGCCCGGCGGCCTTAAACTCAACCCGCTCCCCGCCGGCGGACACCGTCTGTTGCGTTCGGAGAATGGTTGCGACGGGCTTGAACGCCACGCGGAAATATATATCCCGCCCGTTGCTGATGCCCCCCTGTATGCCCCCGCGGGTGTTCGTCAGCGTCGTAACCCGCCCGTCCCAGCAGCCGAAACCGGAGTTCTGCTCGCTTCCCCGCGGCGTAAGGCCCCCGCAACCGCAGACGGAAGCGAAGCACTTCGCCGGGTT
>JAJPZE010000108.1 GCA_021204565.1 Prevotella sp.
CATCTCCCCAGTGCCGTATACCGTCAAACTTCACCGTCCCGTATATCGGGCTGTATAGCTCCGTCCCTTTCGGGCAATCTTTAAGCAACTCCGCTAAATCCAAATTCTCGTTCATTACATTAGATATTGTTGATTGTTGTCTATGTACTCATTCGCTTCGCACTGTCTCACGCCGTTGTCATAATGGGGCGTCTCGGGCGTGAATTTGATGCCGTATTTCTTGGTGTAATATGTTTCATCACGGCGGCGCGTCTTTGCGTTATACAACAATGTGTACGGGTCAGACGCATCGCGCTTGTATCCCGACCGAGTACATAACTTGTACTGTGCCATATATGCACGGCGCGTTATATGCCTCAGACGCAGGTTCGTCTCTTGCGGCTTGCCCTCCCAAAGCCGGTAATATTCCAATCGGAAAAGCGCCTTGCGCCGCCGGCTCAAAGCCTCATAGTCAATCAATCCCCTATCATGTGCCGATCGCGCGGCGCCATATGATTTCTCCCGGAGACGCAACTCCGTTTCTTCCGTATGTTGCAATCCTAACCGTTGCACACACCCCTTAACTGTCGACGGGCTTATTCCCGTCTGTTCGAATATCTCCCGTGCGGAATACATCGGATACAGACGGGCAATCGTTTCCCGTATCCGCCCCTTCTCTTCTGCCGTTCTGACCGGGAATATCTCGCCCCCATGTTGGTGTATAACGCGATATGCCGCGTCGCGATTTACCCCCGCACGGCGGATCATCCGCGTGCGCGGACGGTCGTTGATATGGTCGATAATGTATTGTTCCGCTTCGGCGGATATTAATCGCTTGCCGCTCATTGTCTCTTCGTGTTGTTAATAAAAGGTGCCGGGGAAGAGATTTGTCTTTTCCCCGCCCCGGCGCCACCGTGAGCTCCCCAAACCTCGAACAGCGTAGTTCATCCCTTCCCGGCAAGGGCGGGGCGCGTATGGCACACCACGTCCCGCCACAAGTCCGGAAAGAAAGAAGAAGTAATTATTCATTATTCAGTGTGGATGCGCATGCCGCGCCCCGCATATTTCTTCTCTAATCGCGCCAACGCAACGCGCGTCTCCGCTTGCGACTCTATCTCCTCGTTCGACGCTATCCGCTCCCGCCGCAAATATGTTTTAAGGTCGTTGATATCGAAGAGATTGTACTTCCCGTTCTTATAAAACGGTATTTTCCGTTTGCCCGTCAGCCGCGCCAAATGGTCTTCGCTGATGCCGAGGAACACCGCCGCTTGCGACGTATTCAGCATCCCGCTTTGCTGTTGCAGATTGCCGGCTTCTATCGCTTCGAGCTTCTGCATAATCATCTCCAATGTTATCTCCTTATTCTTCTCCATCGCCTCGATTGCTCTTTATATATTTCGAATATTCCTCCCGATACGCATTCAGCTCCGCCTCCGACATGCCAAGACGGAGCCGGAATAACATCAACGAGTGCGCAATATCGTCGATAGTCTTCTCCGGCAACGGCACCGTCCGCAAATCCGCCTCTGTGTACATACACAGGTCGGCAACCGTCGGCACGGGGTCGGTTACATCCGTCCAGTCCTCATAAAACGCCTTCTCGTATTTGTCGAGATACAGCAAACCGTCCAACCCGGTAACCGCCATATCCACATCAAGACGCGGCAACATCTTTCTCAACGTCATCACTCGTCCTCCACCTCAGGGAACAACCCGTGCCCGACACACCATTTCGCCACTGCCATACACGCGAGCAGACTGACCCCGCCCAGCACTTTAAGCATAACGAACCGCCCCGCCGACATCGGGTGCAGAGGGTTATCCTCACCGCACACAATGATGAACGACAACAGTCCCCACGTAACTATCGTTGCTGCAATTGCCCAACGAACCGCCTTTGTTCTTAATTCTTTCTTCTCCATTTCCGTATGTTTTATTAGTTTGTTATTGCTCCCCCGTGCGGACTCGAACCGTCTGTCACTCCAATGTGTCGGGGGAGATGCTTAACTTTGCATCGTCAAAAACTTATTAAGCATTATGGATAAATTCATTGAAATCACGGCTTACGACTCTGTTGACAACCGGCACACAAAGAGATGTTACAACGTCGAGCATATTATGTTCTTTGAACAAGACCCTGAAATGGACGGTCATCCGATTGTGTTGTATATGATTAATCAGGAGCGTTTCTTCATCTACAACTGCTCGTATGAGGACTTTAAGAAAGCGTTTGACGTAAGCGCCGTCGTGCAGAAGTTCTGAAGAAGAGCCGGGACGCTTTGTGCGAACGCGGTTAACAAATACGCCCGGAGCGCATAGTCAATCTTGTTCGTTTGTTCGGGCGTATCTTCCTCGTACATCACCGGGTCGCGGTGCGTGTCTTTTACGTGTACCGCAGACATCGTAGTGCGTATTCTCGCGGCATATTCCGGCAAACATTGTATTACCAGGAAATCACCGTCGCGTTTCACTTCGCCGCTCGGCTCGCGCTTTTCCGTGTGAATTAACTCAATCCCTGTGTTCGACATCATAATCGTTATATGTATTAATCAGTTGTTTGTTTTCGTCTGTAAGTGTGCGCGAAGCTTTATCAGCTCCCCGTCTGCCCGGTGCGCGTACGCCAGCTCCTTGCCCGCGAGCATATCGTCAACACTCCGCCCGTAGACGGCGCATATCCGCCGCTCCTCGCGGTTATACAACTCCACCCCGGTGTTGGTTGCCGCCGCCGAGGCGATCCGCACCATCGTAAACGGCAGCCACCGCCGCACCGCCCGGTCGTATACGTCGACCGCCAGCGTCCGCCCGGTCAGCCGCACCGCCGCGTCCTCACGCTTCGCCATCGTCTTTGTTGTTGTTGCCATACCTTTGCCCTTTCTCTTAACCTTTATATGTTGAAGACTGTTGCCGTGCGAGGTCGTTTGCCTCGATTACCAACTCGTTGCCGAGCACATCGCATAATGCTTCGCGATACGCCGCGAACTCTTGATAGTTGCGTTCGTTTTCGAAAAAGTACTCTATACCTTCTCTGTTATGTCGCGTGTACCATTTATACGCCTCGACGAGTTTGTCAGCCACCTGTTGTGCTGTGATTGTGATTGTTACTTGTTTCATAACTTTTTCCTTTCCTTGTTTGGCTGGTTTGGTTTGTTTATTAATTTTGCAATGTTATTTATGTTTGGTATGCAAATATACATACAATAATCTTGCAATGCAAATATTTTGCGCGAAATATCACGCAAATGATGTGCATTTAACTTTTATTTCAATTATAAACAGTCGCAATGCGCGATAAATGTGCGGTATCAGATTAATATGGACATGAATGCAAATGTTACGGCGAAAGACCGTATTAATGAATTTATCAGGGCCAAACGGCTTAAGAAGAAAGACTTCGAGAGCAGGTGTGGGTTGAACCCGGGTTATCTGTCGACTATGCGCAAGGGTTTTGGGGGCGTGAACCTCCAAAAGGTTCTCGACGCTTTCCCCGACCTTAATCGGGATTGGTTGTTATATGGCGAGGGAACGATGTTGAAGGCGGAGAGCAATGCGAGCGTCGCTGCCGTGAACAACGGAACAATACACCAGGAGGGCGACGGCAACAGAGCAGTAACCGTTGGAGACGTGAATGAGGCGTTACTCGCAGAGATTTCTGAACAACGGAAGATAACGCAGGGAGCGCAGGACATCACCCGGACTGCGCAAGCGCAACTCACTAG
>JAJPZE010000210.1 GCA_021204565.1 Prevotella sp.
AAACCATATATTCCAAATTCGACAAGACAGCCATTAACGCCCTGCCGCAAGCCGTTTTCCCCGGCAGAATAACAGTTCTGCTGACGGAAAAGGACGCGGAGAAAGCCGTCGATTACTTGCTCGAAGCCGACCTTCTCGGCATCGACAGCGAGACACGGCCCTCGTTCCGGCGGGGCGAGATGAGGCAAGTGGCGCTCCTGCAAGTAAGCACGCGCGACACTTGTTTCCTCTTCCGGCTCAATCTGATGGGGCTTTGTCCGCCGGTTGTACGCCTGTTGGAGAACACACGAGTGCCGATGGTGGGGCTCTCGCTCCACGACGACATCACCGCTCTGCGCCGCAGAGGCGTGTTCAATGAGGGCAAATTCATCGATTTGCAGGACATTGTCGGCGGGCTTGGCATAGAGGATTTGTCGTTGCAAAAGCTGTGGGCGAACTTCTTCAGCCAACGTATATCAAAGCGCCAGCAACTGTCCAACTGGGAAGCACCCGTGCTCAGCGACCGCCAGAAACAATATGCCGCGCTCGACGCATGGGCTTGTCTGCGCCTCTACGAAGAGATAACGCGCCTCGAAACAACGGGGGATTACCGCATAGAGCAACCCGCCGAAGAGGAGCCGGAATATATGGCGCAAATCCCCTGATCTTAACGTTTTGCCCCGCCGCCGGACATACCTATGAGCAATTATAAACGGATATTTCTCAGGAAAGGGAAAGAGGAGAGCCTCCGCCGCTATCACCCTTGGGTCTTCTCCGGAGCGGTTGCAAACGTGGAGAAAGATATAGCCGAGGGCGATGTCGTGCGTGTGATAAGCAGTGCGGGAGAGTGTCTCGGGACGGGTCATTACCAAGTCGGCTCCATCGCCGTGCGCATGTTGTCGTTCGCCGAAACGGAGATTGACGACGCTTTCTGGCGCGCTCGTATCTCCCAAGCGCTGAGCGTACGCCGGGCGCTCGGCATTATCCGCGGGGGCGAGAACACAATTTTCAGGCTCGTTCACGGCGAAGGAGACGGTCTGCCGGGTTTGGTCATAGATTGTTATAACCGGACTGCGGTCGTGCAAGCGCACAGCGTCGGCATGCACCGGAGCCGGCAGGCGGTTGCCGCGGCGTTGGTTGATGTGGCGGGCGACATAATAAGCAATGTATATTACAAGAGCTTCACGACGCTTCCGTTCAAAGCCGGCTTGGGTCAAGAAGATATGTTTCTCGTCGGCTCTACCGACGACAACACCGCCGTCGAGAACGGTCTCCGCTTCCGTGTCGATTGGTTGCACGGGCAGAAAACGGGCTTCTTTGTCGACCAAAGGGACAATCGCGCCCTCGTCGAGCGTTACTCTGAGGGCAGACGGGTGCTCAACATGTTCTGTTATACGGGCGGTTTCTCGGTGTATGCAATGCGCGGAGGCGCGGAGCGGGTATGCTCCGTGGATTCTTCGGAGAAAGCTATCGACCTGACAAACGCCAACATAGAGATGAACTTTCCCGGCGACACGCGCCATACGGCATACGCTGAGGACGCCTTTAAGTTCTTGGCGAACAACAAAGAACGGTATAATCTTGTCGTCCTCGACCCGCCCGCGTTCGCCAAGCATCGTATGGCGTTGGCGAATGCGTTAAAGGGTTACATACGCCTTAACGCGCGCGGATTGGAAGCGATAGACGGGGGCGGAGTGATGTTTACGTTCAGCTGTTCGCAGGTTGTAACTAAGGATCAGTTCCGCAACGCCGTATTTACCGCCGCGACGCTTGCCCGCCGCAACGTCCGCATACTTCACCAATTGCACCAGCCCGCCGACCATCCGATAAACATATATCACCCCGAAGGGGAGTACTTGAAAGGGCTTGTGCTCTACGTCGAATAATGGCTCGCGTCTCCCCGTTTATAAGAAAAGTCAGGGCGTTCGCCGGGCGCAGAGGGCTTCTCGACGCCGCCGGGCGCTATCTTGTTGCCCTCTCCGGCGGGGCGGACAGCGTGTGCCTGTTGCGCTTTATGTTAGCCGAAGGGTATCGTGTAGAGGCCGCACACTGCAATTTTCGCCTGCGCGGAGAAGAGTCGGACCGCGACGAAGAGTTCTGTAAGGCGTTATGCCGGCGGCTCGGAGTAAAGCTCCACACCGCTCACTTCGATACCCGCGCCTATGCCGAAGCCCGCTCCGTCAGTATTGAAATGGCGGCGAGGGAGCTCCGCTACGCATATTTCGAACGGCTCATCAGCAGCTCGGGCTTCACCGCAGTCGCCGTGGCGCACCACAAGAACGACGCTGTCGAAACCGTTCTCCTCAATTTAATCCGCGGAACAGGTATCGGCGGACTGAAAGGCATCTCCCCGCGTAACGGGCATGTCGTCCGTCCGCTCCTCGCCGTAACAAGGGTCGAGATAGAGCATTACTTGGCGGAGACAGGTCAGGACTTCATCACCGACTCGACGAATCTTATCCCCGACGTGAAGAGAAACATAGTTCGCTTGAAGCTCCTGCCCCTCTTGCGCGAGCTTAATCCCGCGGCGGAGGAGAACATCAGCCGCCTTGCCGGGCGCGTCGAAGCCGCATTAGAGCTCCTCTCCCCCGCCCTCGAAGAGGCCGGGAAACGGGTAACCGAACGGACAGACTGCGGGTTAAGCATATCCATACCCGAGCTGAAAGCCGCTCCGGCGGGGGAAATCATCCTCTGGAATATCCTCAAAGACTACGGCTTTACGTCGCTCCAGACCGAACGGATATACGGAAATCTGTCCGCACAAACGGGCAAAACGTGGCGCTCCGCGACGCATACCGCCCTCGTCGACCGCAACAATCTGATTGTCGCCGCAAACGTAAAGGAGAGCCAAACAGCGCTTGTTGTCGAGCGCGAGGGGACGTATGAGTACGGCGATGAATATGTCTTCGACTTCACGACCCTCGCTGTCGACGGGCATTTTCAGCCGTCGAAAGACGCCGAATGCATATCCGTGGATGCCGATAAGGCGGGTTTCCCGTTGACCGTACGCACGTTGCGGCGCGGCGAACGTTTTATACCGTTCGGCATGACGGGAGAAAAGCTCGTCTCCGACTTCCTTACCGACCGCCGCATTTCCCTGTTCGCCCGCCGCCGCCAGCTCGTTATTGCCGACCGCGACGACCGTATCGTTTGGCTCGCGGGCTTGCGGACGGACAACCGTTTCCGCATATCCGCCGGCACGCGACGCGCACTCATCATACGCCGCAAAACCCTCTAAAACCCGCCTTTTTCGCTGTTTATACGCCGGACGGCTTGCACTATTTTTGCGCGTTAAAAGACCTTTCAATTGTGAAGACAAGGGGCGGTGTGCAACGAAATTTCAGCTCAAAAAGCGCAAGAATTTAGCTCGTGTTTGGCATCTCCACATATCAAAACGAGGATAAATTCAGGTCGCAACGAGCAAAACCCCCATAAATGACCCGCCTTTAACTTAGTTCATACCCCCTCATGATATGGGTTTTCACGGGGCAAAACCCCGTGTAATGACAAGTCAAAACCCCGTGTTCTTGCAAATCACCGGCTATGCTCCGATTTTACACAAACGCATAACTTGTTGATTTTCAACATATTTCAAATTTCGCGAAAAATGACGCGAAACTGCCCGTAATGCGTGTCGCGCGAATTTCAAACGTTAAATTCGGGAGTGTGCAATCCCTGCTC
>JAJPZE010000113.1 GCA_021204565.1 Prevotella sp.
AAACTTCTTTATCATCAACTTCTCGGCAGACTCGCTCCCGTTTACGGGCTTTCGGAGGCTCGCGCGTTGCTCCGTATGGCTATGGAGCGGCGGTTCGGTTTGGCTTGGAACGATGTCTTATGTGATGATTTCAGCCGTTTGACCGAAGAGGAGCGTGAGGAGTTGGAGCGGATAATATGCCGTTTGGAGAAGTCGGAGCCGATACAATACATTCTCGGCGAGGCGGAGTTTTGCGGCAGGATGTTTGCTGTTAATCCGTCGGTATTGATACCCCGCCCCGAGACGGAGGACCTTGTAAACCTCGTTATCTCGTCGTTAACATCTCCGGAACGTGTTCTCGACATCGGCACGGGCAGCGGTTGCATTGCGCTCACCCTCGCGTTGCATTTCGCTCAAAGCGATGTAACGGGTTTCGACATCAGCGCTGCGGCGTTGGCTGTTGCAAGGTCGAACGCTCTGCGGCATAACGTAAAGAACATCTGTTTCCGCGAAACGGACGTGCTGAACATTAGCGATGACGCGGCGGAGAGTTGGGACGTGATTGTCTCCAACCCGCCTTATGTGGCGGAAGAGGAGCGAAGCGGGATGGCGCGTAATGTGTTGGATTACGAGCCGGGCGCGGCTTTGTTCGTGCCTGACTCTAAGCCGCTCCTCTTTTATACCGCCATTCTCCGTTATGCCCGCTGTGCTCTGCGACATGCCGGACGGATATTCTTCGAGATAAATCCCCGTTTTGTGCCCGGCGTCGAGACATTATTAGAAGAGGAGAACTACGGCGATATACGTATCGTAAACGACCGTTTTGCCCGAGAGCGACTCGTATCCGCCACAAAGATATAACTCGTATGATGCAACCCATGAACCCTCAACAAGCCCTGCGCCGCCTCGCCTCCCTTTGCGTCCGGCGCGAATATTGCGCCGCCGATATGTATGCAAAGATGAAGCTCTGGGGCATATCCAAGACCGAGCAAACGAAAATTATAGATTATCTCATGCGTGAAAAGTACATCGACGAAGCCCGTTATTGCCGCGCCTTTGCCCGCGAAAAGCTGCGCTTCAGCCGCTGGGGTGCAAGGAAAATACGCCTCTCGCTTGCCGCAAAACATATCGACGCGGAGACTATTGACGCCGCAATAGACGAACTGGATGACGGCGAATATACGTCGATACTGCGGGATTTGCTCGCCCGGAAAGCACAAACGATAACTGCAAAGAGTACCTATGAGCGCGACCAACGTCTGCTCGCCTTCGCCGCGGGGCGGGGTTTTAGTCCCGACGAGGCACGCAAATGCTTGGCTGAAATATGATGATAAGGATGTTCCTTACTCCTGTCTTCCGTTATATAATCTATTATTTCCGCGCGCTGTTCGACTTTCTCGCGCCGCGTTACTGCCCTATCTGCCGCAGGCGCCTCGCCATAAACGAGGAATTTATATGTGTGTCTTGCGACTGGGGTTTGCCCCGTACAGATTTCCCCGACCACGCCGCAGACAGCCGGTTGACCCGGCTCCTGACGGGCAGATACACGCTTGTACGCGCCGCTTCGTGGCTCTATTACCGCACGGGAGACCGTGTCGGGATGATGATGAAGGAGGCTAAATACTCCGGCAGACGCGATATTTGCCGGTGGCTCGGCACGGCTGCCGCGACGGAGTTTCTGCCGAAAGGTTTCTTCGAAGGTATCGACGTGATTGTCCCTGTCCCGCTTACAAAAAGCCGCAAACGCAACAGAGGATATAATCAAAGCGAGGAGATAGCGCGCGGCGTGTCGGAAGCGACGGGGATAAAAGTGATGACAGATGCCGTCCGACGTACGCATTTCATAAAGAGCCAAACACTTCTCAGCCCGTCGGAGCGTATGGCGAACGTCGGCAATGCATTCAAACTGATACGCCCGGAACGGCTTCGCGGAAAACACATACTCCTCATCGACGACATCATAACCACAGGCGCAACGATGATGGCGTGCGCCTTGGAGATAGCCAAAGCAGGGGACGTGAGCATCAGCATTATGTCAATATATAAAGTCCGCTAATCAACTCCTCCGCACCGGAAGGGCAAGGTCTCTTCTCGTCCGACCATAGATTTATACACAAGAAACCGCCCGGCATCACTGCCGGGCGGCTATAATTATGAAAACAATTAAGAACTTTATCCGTTCACTTTCTTCATATGTGCGATAAGGTCAAGCACCTTGTTTGAGTACCCGATTTCGTTGTCGTACCAGGATACGACCTTAACGAATGTATCGGTCAGAGCTATGCCCGCCTTAGCGTCGAAGATAGATGTGCGGGTATCGCCGAGGAAGTCCGACGATACGACAGCGTCTTCCGTGTAGCCCAGAATGCCTTTCAGCTCTCCCTCGGAAGCCTCTTTCATTGCAGCGCAAATCTCAGCATACTTAGCCGGTTTTGCGAGGTTAACCGTCAGGTCAACTACGGAAACATCGAGCGTCGGCACACGCATTGACATGCCTGTAAGCTTTCCGTTGAGCGAAGGAATTACTTTCCCGACAGCCTTTGCCGCACCTGTTGAGGACGGGATTATATTGCCGGAGGCTGCACGACCGCCGCGCCAATCTTTCATCGACGGACCGTCGACGGTCTTCTGCGTAGCTGTGGTGGAGTGTACGGTTGTCATCAAGCCGTCGGTAATGCCGAATTTGTCGTTCAAAACCTTAGCAATCGGAGCCAAGCAGTTGGTTGTACAAGATGCGTTGGATACGAACTGCGTCCCCTTGACATAGCTGTCGAGGTTTACTCCGCATACGAACATCGGGGTGTCATCCTTCGACGGAGCGGACATAACAACATACTTCGCGCCGGCGTCGATATGCGCCTGTGCTTTCTCTTTGGTGAGGAACAGACCCGTAGACTCCACTACGTATTCAGCCTCAACCTCATTCCACTTCAAGTCGGCAGGGTTCCGTTCGGCCGTTACGCGCACTGCCTTGCCGTTAACAATAAGCTTGGAGTTCTCTACATCAGCTACGATTGTGCCTTGGAATGCGCCGTGCATAGTGTCGTACTGCAACATATAAGCCAAGTAATCCACCGGACAGAGGTCGTTGATGCCAACAACTTGAATGTCGTCGCGGTTCATCGAAGCGCGGAAAACAAAACGACCGATACGGCCGAAACCATTAATACCAATCTTTGTCATACTAACTTTAAAATTTTAAGAGTTATGTTTGCTTTTTATCTGTGTATACCCGATAATTTATCCCTTTGCAGGTGCAAAGTTAGATAATTATCTCTACATTTGCGGTCGGAAAGACTATTAAAAATATTGAAATGTATTATGAGTAAGCTATTAAACGAGTTCAAGGCGTTCGCTATTAAAGGTAATGCGGTGGATATGGCTGTCGGCGTTATCATCGGCGGAGCGTTCGGAAAGATTGTCTCCTCTATTGTCAACGACATCATTATGCCCCCTATCGGCTGGCTGATTGGCGGGGTAAACTTCTCGGAGCTGAAGGTTACGTTGCCCGCTATGCATACCGGATTGCTCGA
The DNA here is from genome assembly GCA_021204565.1 of Prevotella sp. Classification (GTDB taxonomy): domain Bacteria; phylum Bacteroidota; class Bacteroidia; order Bacteroidales; family Bacteroidaceae; genus Prevotella. The sequence continues at coordinate 3,513 of JAJPZE010000113.1, forward strand.
GGATATGCCTGAAGCGACTATCAACTACGGCGCGTTCGTTCAGACAATTATCGATTTCATCATCGTGGCGTTCTGCGTGTTTATGTTAGTGAAGGGCATAATGGCGCTTTC
>JAJPZE010000214.1 GCA_021204565.1 Prevotella sp.
TGATTGCACGAGCACTTTAACCGATGACGAACACCGGGAGAATATCCGTCGTGGTATAGCGCGATGTCTGCGGGGGGATGTCTTTCAGATAGTTCTCTCGCGGCGTTTTATACAAAGATACGCCGGTGATGACTTCAAACTGTACCGCGCATTGAGGAGTATTAACCCGAGCCCGTACCTGTTTTATTTCGATTTCGGCGGGTTCAGACTCTTCGGCTCCAGCCCCGAGACGCACTGCCGCATCGTCGGACGCCGGGCATATATCGACCCTATCGCGGGCACAACGCGCCGCACGGGCAACGCCGAAGAGGATCACAGGAACGCTCTTTACTTGAAGAACGACCCGAAAGAGAATGCCGAACACGTTATGTTAGTCGACTTAGCGCGTAACGATTTGAGCCGTAACTGCCATTCCGTAACGGTTGAGTTTTATAAAGAGATGCAATATTACAGCCACGTCATTCATCTCGTGAGCCGCGTCGGAGGCGTGCTCGATGATGATGCCGACCCGGTTGAGGCGTTCTTCGACACGTTCCCGGCGGGGACGTTAAGCGGTGCGCCGAAAGTCAGGGCAATGCAACTCATCAGCCAATACGAGCCTCATTGCCGCGGCGCTTACGGGGGTTGTATCGGCTTCATCGGGCTGAACGGCGACCTTAACCAAGCGATAACCATCCGCACTTTCGTGAGCCGGAACAACGAATTATGGTTTCAGGCGGGCGGCGGAATAGTCGCCAAGAGCAATGTCGAATACGAATTGCAAGAGGTGAACAACAAGCTCGGAGCGCTACGCAGAGCAATAGAAACGGCTGAAAGAATATGAACCGACACATTATAATTATTGATAACTACGACTCGTTTACGTACAACCTGCGCCATCTCTTCCGTGAAGCGGGGGCGGACGTAACGGTTGTAAGGAACGATAAGTTTGTCCTTGACGACCTTGAGAAGTACGACAAGATAGTGCTCTCTCCCGGTCCGGGCATCCCTTGCGAGGCGGGTCTGATGCCCGACGTTATACGTTCTTACGCTTTGCGCAAGCCGATCTTGGGCATCTGCTTGGGGCATCAGGCGATAGGCGAAGCGTTCGGCGGGCGGCTCGTAAACCTGCCCGAAGTGTTTCACGGCGTGGCCTCAAAGGCTCGTATAACGGCGGATGATTATCTTTTCGAGGGCATTGGCGGCGAACCGGAGGTGGGGCGGTATCACTCGTGGATAGTGGATACCGCGTCGCTCCCGGCTTGTCTTGAAGCGACAAGCATCAGCTCCGAGGGGTATATAATGTCGCTCCGGCATAAGGAATACGATATTCGCGGCTTGCAGTTTCATCCGGAAAGCGTGCTTACACCCTGCGGGAAAACGATTATAAACAATTGGTTGCGGCATTAATCAAACAATGAACGGCATGAAAGAATATTTGGAAAAGATTATCGCGGGCGGACAACTGACGCGCGAAGAGACGCGCCGGATAATGATTGGAATAACGCGGGAGGAATACCCGCCGGAGCAAATCGCGGCGTTGCTTATGGCGTTACAGGTGCGCGGAGCGGCGGTCGACGAGCTAATGGGGTTTCGCGACGGATTGCTTGAGACGGGCAAACGCGTTGATTTCGGTGATGTTGAAACGATTGATATTGTAGGCACTGGCGGCGACGGAAAGAACACCTTCAACATCTCGACCTGCGCTGCATTCGTCGTTGCGGGTGCCGGGTATAAGGTTGCAAAGCACGGCAACTACGGCAGCACAAGCGTTTCGGGAGCGAGCAACGTATTGACGGAGCTCGGCGTAACCTTTTCCGACGATATCGATACCTTGCGCCGCTCGCTCTTCGAGGCGGGAATAGCTTATCTGCATGCGCCCCTCTTCGCTTACGGGATGAAATACGTCGCGCCGGTTCGTAAGGCGTTAGGCGTACCGACCTGCTTTAACTTACTCGGTCCCTTGGTCAATCCGAGCCGCCCGCAATATTCGTTGCACGGCACGGCGACGACGGCACAGCTCCGCCTTTACGCAAGTTTACATCAATCCATCGGCGACAATTACGGCATCGTTACCGGTTACGACGGTTACGACGAGGTGTCTTTAACGTCGGAGTTTAAGTTTGTCCGCTCCGGTAGCGAGCGCGTCTACACTCCGGAGGAACTCGGTTTCGCCCGCGTCAAACCCGAAGAGATAAGCGGCGGGAAGAGTGTCGGCGAGGCGAAAGAGATATTCCTCAACGTGCTGAAAGGCGAGAGCAACCGCGCCGCGAGGGATGTTGTTATCGCGAACGCGGCGTGCGCCATCTGCGTCATTAACCCGCTTTTAACCCTTGAGACGGCGGCCCGACAGGCGCGCGAGTCGTTAAACGGCGGGCGGGCAATGAATGTCTTGCGCAAATTCTTGGATATAAACAGATGACCGATATACTAGAAGAGATAACGGCGCACAAACGTAAAGAAGTGGCGCGGGCGAAAGAGCTGTTGCCCCCGAAAGCTTTATACAAAGCGGCGGAGCAAATATTAGACGCGGGGATACCGGAGCGCAGCATGCGCCGCTCCTTAGCCGGCAGCCCTTACGGAATAATTGCCGAGTTCAAACGAAAGAGTCCCTCGAAAGGCCGGATACACGCCGACGCGCGTCCCGAAGAGATTATTCCCCTTTACGAACGTGCCGGCGCGTCGGCGCTGAGTATCCTTACCGACGAACAATACTTTGGCGGAACAACGGACTTTGTTCGCCGCGTGCGCCCCGTCGTCTCCCTTCCCGTGCTCCGTAAAGACTTCATTATCGATGAGTATCAGTTGTTCGAAGCGCGTGAAATGGGCGCTGACGCGGTGTTGCTCATCGCCTCGTGTTTAACCAAAGAGGAGGCTCGGAGCTTCACGCGGGTTGCTCACGAGTTGCGTCTCGAGGTGTTGCTCGAGGTGCATTCGGAGAAAGAGATAGATTATATCTCCGCAGAGACGGATTTAGCGGGGATAAATAACCGTCATCTCGGTACGTTCACAACCGACGTCGAAACCTCTTTCCGCCTCGCCGAGCTAATGCCGAAAGATGTGTTACGTGTGAGCGAGAGCGGTATCGGCAGTCCGGAGACGATACGCCGGTTGCGCTCCGCCGGGTTCGGAGGGTTCCTTATAGGCGAGCGTTTCATGCGCGAAGCCGAGCCCGATGCCGCCCTACGGCAATTCATTTCCGAGTTATGATAATCAAGGTCTGCGGATTGCGCGACGGGGAAAATATCCGCCGGGTGGAGCGTTTATGCCCTAATATGATGGGGTTTATATGTTGGGAGGGGAGCGCGCGTTACGTCGCCCGCCGTCCCGATTATCTTCCCGGCGTGTGCAAGGTCGGAGTGTTCGTCAATCCGACTATTGAATACGTTTGTACGAAAGCGGCGGAACTGTCGCTCGACCGCATACAACTGCACGGAGAAGAGCCGCCGGAGCGGTGCGCGGAGATTGCGCGCGCAACCGGTCTGCCGATAATCAAGGCGTTCTCAATTGGCGACAAGAACGACATCAGCGCGTGCCGCGCATGCGAAGACGTACCTGCGATTGATATGTTTCTTTTCGACACGCGTTGCACGAGCAAAGGCGGCTCGGGGCGTAAGTTCGACTGGAGC
>JAJPZE010000130.1 GCA_021204565.1 Prevotella sp.
ATATAGCGTCGCGCAGCCTTGCCGCCCATGACGCACCATACATACCGGCTGTTCTTTTCGTCAATCTGCACCACACGCGAGGGGATAACGATACTCTTCCCGCCCTCGCCGACGGCTTTGGCAACTTCGCATATCATACCGGGCAACAGACGCTTCTCCTTGTTATCTATCGTAACACTAACCGAATAACTGCGCGAAACGGGATCCGCCGACACGCTTTTGTCGGTTATAACGCCCGTGAATACCGCTCCGTCCAAAGACGAAACCGTAACCGACATAGCCTCGCCTATCGACAACGAGCTCACTTCGCCCTCTCCGACGCCGAACGTTGCCTTAACTTTGTCTATCGATACCAACTTTACAATCGCCATCCCGGGCACAACCTGCTGACCGACATCCGCCGTCTTCGACGAAATGAACCCCGCAAAAGGAGCCGTCAAACGAGTGTCCGACACGCCCTTCTCCGCTATCGCCTCTTGAGCCTCAGCCGCCCTCACTGCCGCCTGCGCCTGAGCTAAGCGCGTCTCCACCTCTATCCACTGCATCTCCGACAAACTGCCCCCCGCATGTAACGTCGACATACGCGCGTACGTATCCTCCATTTGAGAGAGCGACTCGCGGGCAATCGTCGTCGACGAACGAGCCGAAAGGAGCATGTTCATCTGGTTGTTGCCGTCTAATGTCGCAAGCACCTCGCCCGCGCCAACCGTCATCCCCTCGCTCACGGGAAGGGTCGCAAGCGTGCCCGCAGTCGAGAAACTGAGCGACGTACCCGACACGGCTTCTATCGTCCCGCTATAAACAATACTCTCCGACACTCCCGCCTCTACAGCCTTAAACACGTTCACCGCCGGCGACGCATCCCCTTTCTCCCCGCCGCCGCCCGAGCAACCGCAAAACAATACGCCGGCAAAAGACAACGCAAATATTGATTTCAATCTCATAACTCGATATGTTTTCCTAAACTTTTCGCCGCCAAAAGTAACGATAAATTTCCAAACAAAACATCCGTCACTGTGGAAAGCGGAATTTCCACGTTGGGTAATTATATTTTTTACAAATACCGGAAGGAGTTACTACTTTGACAGCCTCTGCATTTGGCGCCTGTACCTCCCTTACTGACGTTACCTTGCCAAGCACGCTTACCACGCCGGGCAATAGCTATTCCCTCTCTCTGAACGAGAATTGCACGGGTACCATTAGTGTCGTAAATACAACCACAGGCGAAGCGGTCGAGATTACCGATATCGTATTAAACTCGAATGCGGCGGGGTCGGCATGTACGTTGACATTGGCAAGTTATATCGGGAAATCTTATACCGGCACCGGGACATACGTTATCATCGTCCCCGAAGGTTATTTCTATACTGATGAGGATGAAACCAAAGAGAGTGCCGGGACAAGTTGCACATTCTACATCCCGCTCTACGAGCTTGTCTTAAAAAGCGGAGCGGAACTGCTCAAGGAAACGTACGTCGTTCTCGGAGAATAACCGGAGATCGGCGACACGATACTTCAAATTGGTTATGCGCTCGACTCCCATACCGAACGCATACCCCGTATACTCTTTCGAATCTATGCCGCAAGCGTCGAGCACATTAGGGTCAACCATCCCGCAACCCAATATCTCGACCCATCCGGTTTGTTTGCAGAATGCGCATCCCTTGCCCCCGCAGATGTGACAACTTATATCCATCTCCGCCGACGGCTCCGTGAAGGGGAAATAACTCGGGCGCAGGCGTATCTTCGTTTCCCCGCCGAACATCTCCCGGGCAAAGGTTAAGAGCACTTGTTTGAGGTCAACGAAACTGACATCTTTATCTACATACAGCCCTTCGACCTGATGAAAGAAACAGTGAGCGCGGGCGGATATGGCTTCGTTCCGATATACACGCCCGGGACACAAAACACGTATCGGAGGCCGGTGCGTGGAGAGATAATGGCTCTGGTCGTTGGATGTGTGCGAGCGCAACAATACATTTCGCGTTACGTCGATATTGCTTTCCTTAACGAAGAACGTATCCTGCATATCGCGTGCCGGGTGGTCGGCTGCAAAGTTAAGATTGGTAAAGATATTCAAGTCGTCGTCTATCTCCGGACCCGTTGCAAGTGTGAAACCCATACGTTGAAAGATAGTGATTATCTCGTTCGTTACAATGGTTAACGGGTGGCGCGTGCCGGGACGGACAGGATAGGGCGTGCGGGTTAAGTCGGGCTTGTTATTCTCCGTTTCCGCTGTCTCCGCTTGCTCTCTCAAAGCGTTAATCTTGTCCTGCACGAGTGTTTTCAGCTCGTTTATTTTCATCCCCACGCTCTTCTTGTCCTCGGGCTTAACGCTGCGAAATTCATCCATCAACGCGCTGAGCAACCCTTTCTTCGACAGATATTTTCGTCGCAAGCGCTCTACGTCGTCGGACGTGCGAGCCTCTAACGAAGAGACCTCCGCTAACATTGCAGCTATCTTTTCCAGTATCATACGTTGCTTATCTTTCCGGGCGCGAAAGTAATAATTATTTGACAAAAGGAGTGTATGAGAGGAAATAAAGTTATACTTTTGCACGCCTTTTGACCGTCGACGAAGATGTATAAACGGATATGAAAGCGCCTGCGGCTTGTAAAATTGTAGTGGTGTCTGTGTTCGCTAGATACGCTCGACTTCACTCGGCAATCAGCAAGCGGGCTTGCATTGCCCTCGTTTGCACGAGCCTTGCGTGTTGTGCGACGGGCATCATGACGGGATGCCGGAACAAGGCAACGGTGCCGGAGCAATACGATGAGGAGTACTCCGCGCCGGACAGTGCGGAATTGGATTCGATTGTGTTCGACAGCGGCGAGACCGAAGATACGCCTATACCGCGAGCCGCCGACGAACTGTTCGACGACTTTATATTCAACTTCATCTCCAATACGCGCCTGCAAATGAGCCGCATAAACTTTCCTCTTGTCCGGCATTATCGCGAGGGACGCACCGACACTATCACGTCCCGGCAATGGGAGCCGGAACATTTCTTTATGGAGAGAGATTATTACACGGTCATTGCCGACAACGAGACGCAGTTGGAAAGGATGAAAGACACGACGGTTTGCCGCGCCGTCGTAGAGAAAATATACCTTGAGAGCGGGTACGTTACCCGTTATGTCTTCAATCGAACCGGGGGCAAATGGATGCTTACTGCCGTGTGCGACACCACCCGGCGCGGCACGCCCGCCGATGATTTCCTCTCGTTTTATTACCGCTTCGCCACCGACACGCTCTTCCAAACGGCAAGTATTGAGAACCCCTTGAAGGTCTCAATGCCCGACCCGGATGATGATTTCTCCGTCGTCGACGGCTTTCTTATGCCCGAGCAGTGGGCATCGTTTGCACCCGAATTGCCGCACGGGATGATCTACAATATTGTTTACGGCGAGCCGCCGAAGAGCAGAACGGAGAAGTTGTTCGTGATTATGGGTATCTCCAACGGAATGGAGACCGACCTTACGTTCCGCAAACGTGAGGGGAGATGGCGGCTGACACAGCTGGCAATATAGCTTCCCCATACATTATATT
>JAJPZE010000174.1:0-1356 GCA_021204565.1 Prevotella sp.
GAACTTTCGTGCAAACGAGTGAAACAAGCTTGCTTGTTTTCCAACGAGTGCAGCCGAAAGTCGACGAAGTCAATGTTATCCGTCAGAGAATGCGGAAGACAGCGTAAGCGGATAGCAAGCAACAGAATTACACAGACACATTGTCATTTATCAATTTATACAATAAGAGAATATGGGAAAGTATGAAGTAAAGACCCGGTTTGTATTTTCGGGAGTATTCATGGTAGAAGCCGGGAGTGCGGCGGATGCAGAAAGGTTAATAATGGACGCTTGCGGTTTGGTGATGGGAGGTAATATCCACACCACCCTGCCGGATGACGTTATAGATTGGGATTTCGGAACCCACCCCGATAAGGTCATAGACGAAATAATCCCCGTGAGCGATGACAGCGGAGATGAACAAGAATAAAAGCAACCATTAACATCAAAACTAAAAGAGAAATATGAGTACACAAATGAACATTAACGGATTGAGTACCTGCCGGGCGGCAGGTATGGAGCAGTACGAGTCTTTTCAACTTCGTCTCGGCAGACGCACGCGCAACCTTATACAATACGACTACCGGCACACGGACGGAGAACTCTTCTCCTGCGTCAAGCCGACATTAGCCGCGTGCCGTGCCGAGAGAGACAGGTGGATTGCACGGCACACCGGCAATAAGAAGTAATAAACAAGGAGATGATAACATAAACGATTTTTAAGACAGCTTGGCGGCAGACGTTTTGCAACCATCTGCCGCCCTGCTTTCTTTCAGTGAGCAGACCCTGCGGAAAAAGAAAACAGCAAAGAAACCGAAAAGACGTGCCTGTACGGACACGTCTTCTTTTGATATTATACAAATTATCGGGAGCATTTATGGTTCATATAGGAGCAACAGCTCCGTCTTTCGCCGTTTGAGCAACATGGCGTGCCGTTTGCCGTTCAAATGACAAAAGGCAATGTATTCGCGGTAAATGTTTCTGTCGCCCGATTCAATCTTCTTTATCAGCTTGCTCTTCGGTATCGACTTGCTCCCCAACAGTTTGTACGGACCTACATTGTATGCCAATGTAGCGAGCAACAACGAGTCTTTCCCATATTGACGGAACATTGCGCAGTATTTCAGCAAGTCCTTGCGGAGCAAGGCTTCTCCTTGCTCCCGTGTCAATGTGCGTGCCGAATACGTCTCTCCCGGCAGTAATCTGTGTCCGTACCCAACGTAAGGATAATGCCGTTCGTCGTGCCAACTCTCGAAGTACATCGTGCAGATAACAGCTCTCTCAAACGGAGTGAGGCGGAACAAACTCTGCGACGATACCGCTCCCGTCTCCATAAAAAAGAAACCGACGATTAAAAGCACACACCTCATTGGCATA
>JAJPZE010000174.1:1456-14362 GCA_021204565.1 Prevotella sp.
TCCCGTCTCCATAAAAAAGAAACCGACGATTAAAAGCACACACCTCATTGGCATATCACATCCTGCTCCTGGAATAATAATCCTCCGTCAAATTGAGACATTATACCGCTCCCGTCTGTCCCGTTCGAATTGTTCGCGTCATCTCCATTGTTATCATCTTCGCCTCCGGTTGTGGTTGTTCCGCGTTCATCATTTCCGCCGGTTGAGTCGTTCACGTTATCCGTATTATTCCCCTCATCATCGGCATCATTACTGCTGTCGGAGTCGTTGTTAAATGTAAACTCCAATTCGAATGAATTACCGAAGTTATCCTCCACCACAATGATGAAGTTTTGTGATACCGAGCAAGCGGATGTGTAATACAGACGGAACGTATCACTCTCCAACAGATAGCGGTCGTTCGGAGTTAATACGATACCGGTGTCCATCTTCAGAGTTCCTTCACCGTCATATTGAAAATAACGGATGGTGTAGTATGTGTTATCGTACTCGCCCTCTTTATTCAAGGTGCAACGTATCTCCACCGTTTCGCCGAGCACCACACGTTTCGGCACCGGCATAATCTCCACCGTAAAAGGATACGACTGCTGAATGTCCAAATCATTACTGCACGAGGCGAACGCAAATGCGGTTACAGCGGTCAATAACGTGAGGAAGACGTTAGTCATAAATTTAATATTTCTTGTTGTCTTGTTCATTTATACTTCTCTGTATTATATGTTTGTTAGTTGATAATGATTTTCACGCCTACGCCGTACTCAGTATGATACCTGCCGGTATCGCCGCCCCATAGGCAGCGTTCTCTGATATTTGCCGTGAGGGCGATGCCGTCGAAGATGTAAATCTCCGTCTCCAATGTTACCGCTCCGCCATAGATGAATGCATCTTTATCGTGCAACGTGGAGCCGTCAGACAAACTCTTCTCGCCCCAATTCACCGTTTCATAACCGCCGAGAGCCGATATTCCCGCATAGAGAAATATTATCTTCTTCGCGTCGGCAATTATTTTCTTAAAATACGCGCCCTCTGCGGTGAATTGCGCCATCGGTATCGTCTTGTTCTCGTAAGGATATTCCTTGTACAGATACTTTGCCCCGAATACCCACTTGTTTCCGCCGCGTGCGTATCTCTCTAACGCCGCACCGAGAGAGTAACCCGTTTGACGGTCGCGCGATGCGAAGCCGTCAGCCACATCTCCCGTAACCGCTATGCCGCGCATACCCGGCAGACAACGCTGTGCGTGTGCCTGTCCCCCGAAGAGGACAAGCAACACCACAGCGCAAATAACAATCCTTAATACTTTTTCTTGTCCGTACATACCTATTTTACTTTCAACTCGCTTATTGTCTTCGCACGCACAAGGTCTTCATTCTCAATTGCGAACGACTGATGCCGACCGCCGTTCTTCTCGTACATCTCCACCATAAGGCACTTATCGTCGGGAATGGTAAACTTCGACATCGCGAACACCGTGCGCTCGGTCTGTCTGCCCGGTACAGACGTAACATAATTCTGTGCACGCAGAGGGAGTATCACCTGTTCCTGCACGGCAGTTCGTTTCGCCACTTTCTTATCCACAATCTTCCAAGTGATGTAGTCAACATCAAACGGCACGTTGCTCCGGTTGCGTATCTCCGTATGGAAATACAGCAAGCCGTTATGAGTATAGATGCCCTTTAACAGGTATTGAATGCCGAAACGCTTGCTCCCGATATGTTTCACTTCCCTCTTATTCTCCCTATACACAGACTTCATTATAAGCCGGACAAGCATCGGACTCTCGTTGCCAAGTTCCTCTAAATAAATCTCCTGCGCATTGTTGGGACGATTCACCGCCTCGCCGTCGTGGATGAAGTCTTTCATCTCAATGTTCAGCAACAGCGGCTCATCCGCATACTTAACGTTAAAGGTGTAGAACGAACCGTCCTCCGTGATGACGCTCATATTCGTTTCGCCCTGAAAATTCTTCACCGCCGCCTTCACACGTATCACGTTCTCCGCGCCGTCCGCCTTGCCCGCGATAAGGTCGGCACTGCCGAGGTCAACATAACGTACTTCCGCAGGGAAGATAATGTGTACCGTTTTCCCATACGTTACTTCCAAGCCGTGAGGAGGTATCATACGGTCAAACGTCAGCTTGCGCGTCAAACCGTGATACAAATCGCCCTCATTCTCTTCCGTCTGAGGATACATATCCTTTGCCAACGGCAGGTGCTCATCACCGCCGGCATCTGTTGCAGACGCCGCCGCATCCTGCGCGTGAATAATCATAACGCCCGTAATATTCATAAATAGGGCAATAATCATTAATATCTTTCTCATTCGTTCTTTCTGAGATTGGTTTAATTGTTTATTTCTCTTGATACAGCATTACTTTATATCCGGCTTTGAGGTGTACTCTCACCGTTCTCACCTTCTTGGCCACATATTGGCTTGTGCCTTGTATCAGCCCCCGTCCCAAATCGGAAGCGAGTTGCGCTCCGGCATTCGTGGAGATGTTTATACTGCTGCCGAGCGAACTGCCCATATTCGCCGCAATCTCCTTTGCCGCGTCAAGCTCCATCGAGTTAGGTATATGTATGCCCTGCTGACCGTCAGTATCATATACCAGCAATTTCACGGGAATTATCGTACCGGCATACTCTACGGAGGTGATGTTTATACCAAGACGCTCTCCCTGTACTCTCCCGAAACCGGAGAGTACGGCATTCCTCGGTATCACCCTGCCGGCAACCGACATATCCTCCAACAGACGCAACCTTACCGCTTGACCGTCCGTTACCGTCTGCGCCCCGTAAACACATGCGTTGACAGTATTCTTGTCCGTCGCCGTCATACCCCCGACTGCGGTATGAAAACCACTGAGTGTGCATTGACCGTCAAGCCCGAGATAATAAGACGATGATGCCGGTACGGCTATGCACTCCGCTGTCGTGCTGACAGGCATCGTCATATTCTCCGTCCTCTCTGTGACAACCGTATCTGCGGATGATGTCTCGCGTTCTCCGCCCATATACCTCGCCGCAAGTTCGTATGACTTCTCCATTAAAGCCACCTGCGCGTCAACGGATGATGTATTGCCAGCCGTTCGTTCCTCGTCGAGTGCCGACTCTAATGAGGCGATACGTTGAAGAAGAATCTCCCTATCGGTGTCCTCCTCTCCGGCGGAATTAATACCGATACCCGTCTCACTATCTGTATGTTGCTCGTAAAAGTCCCCTAATGTGGCGTTCAGCTCCTGATACGCTGTCGCAGACGAGCGAACCGACTGCGGCATAGTATCTTTCCCCGTATCGTCAGCTCGCTCCGTCTCTCCGTAATCTTCCGATGTAGAATCGTTATTGAACATATCACCCAGCTCGCGCATCGCATTATTGCGATTTTCCTGACGTTCCGTCATTTCATCTTGCACGTAGGCTTTCACCTTGTCGCCGATGATACTCCGGTCGCCCTCATCCGCTTCCGGCATCTCCACATTGAAACCGTTTGCGTCCGTCATACTGTCCGCTTTCATAGACGGAGCGAATATCAGCCACATCGAACCGATGAACAACATTACTGCCGACAGATACACAACCGTCATATTGCGCTTTCTACGTCCGGCTTCGCTTAATTTCTTTACACTATCTTTTCCTTTTTCACTCATAATTTCTTGTTTCTCCATTGTTGATTTCTTATTCTTTATTGTAATATTCCTTATAACCTGACACCTTGTTTGTTCTTGCCGTCGGATTGCAACAGCCGCCCCGCATCCTCAATATGCTCCGGCTCGATGCGCCTGCCGTCATCCTTGCCGATATTGTACACCGCTCTGCCGAACATATATAACGCCAATGCGGCAAAGACAACAAGCATTATCAGCACTATCCGTTTCCGCGTCCTCGGAGACAATCCGTCAAGGTATGCACGCAACCGCTCCGTACCGCCGCGTCTGATGTCGTACCGATAACAACATCGGAGATGTTGAATAAGCATAACCCCGCACGAAGTGCCGGGCAATCTGCTTGGTCTTCTCATCATCTGTCTTGTTTTTTTACCGTTTTACCTTTTTATCGTTTGCAAGTCCTTATTCTCTACAATCACAAACCCCTCTATCGTGAACCCGTTCGGGTTATCATCCGAACGCGAGGCGTTCAACAGGCGGCATGTGGTTATCAGACTGCGCTCCGTGATGTTGCTCTGACGGATTATCATCTGCCGGGCATACGTGGTTGCACGATACGGATAACTGTCGAAGTCGCACACCACGCTGTCCACTTTCAGCACCTGATTAATATTGCCGGCGATAATGCGGTTGTAATACCCTTTCTCGGCGAAGTCAGTGTAATAATTATATGCACTTTTATCCGCCAAGAGTAATGCACGCCCTACATTGTGTTCTATGGCACTCTTCTCGGGAGAGAGCGTGAAGAACAACTCGTGGAAACGCCGCACATGCTCACGCGCCTCCGCAGGACGGTTTTGAGACAGATCCTGCGAGAGTGCCAACATCAACGACTTCCCCCCGTCCAATACGTATATCTTCTCACGCTGTTTCTCCGCAAAGCGATATGAGCTTATTACGCTGCACACCGTTATTGCGGCACACAGCGAAAGGAAGATAATACCGAACAGACGTATCTGCCGGAAAGAGGTCTCGATGTTCTTTAATGATTGAAATTCCATACTATTTTCTTGTATTTGCCCGATGCCCCGATTATGCACGAGGATAAAATAGTGCAAGTCGGTTCTGCCGATGTCGCTTGTAACTTATTGATATTCAATGCGTTGTTTGAGCATAGTTCTTGGGCGGCACGAGCATAGGTTTTACCGCCCAAGAGCATAGTTCTTGGGGGGTATGGATATATGCTCGTGCAGGGCAAGAACATAGTTGCAAAAATTGTGCAAGACTGATGGGGTCGGGACGGGGCATACGTTTGCTTCTCCCGAAACCGTTTTACAGATGTATTCATATTAAACAAGTAGTTATTCATTGTTTGTTGTTGCTTGTTTTCTCCGTATCATTTCAGCAGCTTGCCGGCACGACCTACGGCATTGCCTATTGCCGCGCCAGCCATACCGCCCGCCATTCCTCCGGCACGTCCTGCAACCTGATTGACGTTACGCCCGTAACTGCCCATGCCACCTGCCTGTATAATCCAGCCCGCAACGGTGGGGATGGTGAAGTAACCAATGATACCGATAATCATAAACACGATATATACGCCGTTGCTCGCCTCTAATGAGAAGTCGGCATTTGTCTGCAACTCCTGTATGTCGTTTTGCAACATCAGCACCTGTATCTTTGCCAATATCGTACTGAACATATCCGATACCGGCAACCACAGATACACTTGTATGTACCGGCATATCCATTGCGTCAGCGTGGATTGGAAACCGTCCCAGACGGAGATGGCGAACGCAATCGGACCCAATATCGCCAACACCACAAGGAAGAACGTGCGGATGGTGTCTATCACAAGAGCGGCTGCCTGAAACAGCAACTCGAGTATCTCGCGGAAGAAATCGCGGATATTCTTCTTAATGTTGTACATACCGCGCTCGATATACATACCGGTCATCGTTACAAGGTCGGAAGGCGACCAACCCAACTCTTCCAATTCCTTATCGAACTCCTCGTTACTGACAAGGTATGCCGTCTCGGGATTGCGTAACATCGCCTCATACTCCAACTTGTCTTTCTGCTCGCGATACTCCTCCATATCAAAAGTCTCCGACTCCAACATCTTCGCCGTGCCTTGTACAATCGGACTCATCACGCCGTTGATAGTACCCAACACTATGGTTGGGAAGAACATTATGCACAGCCCTATGGCAAATGGACGCAACAACGGGAACACGTCTATCGGCTCCGCACGCGCCAACGACTGCCAAACCCGATACGCCACATAAAACAATGCACCCAAGCCTGCGATGCCCTTCGCCACGCCCGCCATATCGGAACATAACGGCATCATCTCGTCGTACAATGAACGCAGTATCTGGTGAAGATTGTCAAACTCCATAACTTGCTAATATTTTTACAACCCTGCCGGCATCTCTATAATCTTACCAATATCTCTCGTCGGCACTGCCGTACAACTTCACAACCCTGTCCATATCATCCTTTTGTTTGGAGCGGAGATAACTTACGGAAATGTTCTTGTTCGTATAGTAACTCACAAGGTTATGGAAACGCTTCATCTTGCTGTAACAACGCTCCACCACATCCATACGTTCCTTATCCGTCATCGACAGGGTGGTGATGTTCACAACACTCTTCAATTCCGTCAGCACATCATTGCTTTCTTCTAACAACATAGTGTACCCGGTTGCGATGACGGAGAGCTCGTCAACGGTGAAGTTATCATCGCTCATCATCTTGCGGAAATTAGTAACGTAGATGTCAGAGATGTCGCCCACCATCAATATGGTTTGTTGCACCTTTCGCGCATCCTTTATCAGGTTGTTCACCGACTTGAGAGCATCGTAATACTCCTTGCCCTGCTCATAGATTTTCACCGTTTCCTGAAAATTCTTAATCATATTCTCCGCCGTCGTGGATGTCTGCGCCACATTTTGCGATGTGTTGATAATGCTTTGTGCGATGTTGGACGGATCGATGACCGTCCATTGCGCCCGTGCCGTCCCCGAAGGCAAAACATTAAGGGACAATACAAGGCATATATTTGCAATCATTCTTTTAGTCATTCTTCTTGCTTTCTTCATCTCACTTTCTGCTTGTATGTTTTGTTTATCTGTTTATTTATTTATTCACTCACTCATTTATTTGTTTGTTTATTTGTTTGTTTGTTTTGTTCTTTCGTTTGTTCATTGTTCATTGTTCATTGTTCACGTTTCGTTTCTTCGTTTCGCGGCAAGCTGTCTGATGGCGGCTTCAATATCTCCGCCCAATTGTTCAGCCAACCGGTACAGCTCCACCTTCTCACTCTCCTCCGTAGTGTATGCAAGATACTCCTCTGCACTCACCTCCGTCGCGTAGACCGCCGACTGCGTTCCGCCCAAGCCAATCCACACCTCCTTATACAACCGTGCCGGATTGTTGGACAGATTGATGGAGAGTATCTGGGATTTTTCCTTCTCGGTCAGCCCTAACAATGCCTGTATTTGGTCGAACTTGTTCATATACTTCCGTTGGTCGAGGAGTATCTTGCAGTCGGAGTTGTTGATGATACTTTCCTTTACAACGGGAGAGGAGATGATGTCATCCACCTCCTGCGTCACCACAATCGCCTCGCCGAAGTATTTCCGCACCGTCTTGTACATATACCTGAGATACTCCGCCATATTTGCCGACGAGAGCGCTTTCCAAGCCTCCTCCACAATAAGCTGTTTCCGTATCCCTTTCAACCAGCGCATCTTATTAATGAACGCCTCCATAATGATGATTGTAACGACGGGAAACAACTCGCGGTTGTCCTTTATGGAGTCAATCTCAAAGACGATAAAACGCTTGTTCAGCAAATCGATGTTCTCCGCAGAGTTAAGCAAGAAGTCATACCGTCCGCCGCGATAATATTGGCGCATGGTGGTCAGCATATTGTCAATATTGAAGTCGTCGCGGCTCACTTTTATCTCCCTCGCAGCCAACTCCTTGCGGTAGTCGTCCCGCATATACTCGTAAAAAGTATTGAACGACGGCACAATGCTTCTGTCCGAACGAATACGCTCTATATATGCCGAAACGGCACTGCCCAATTCGCCGCTCTCCGTCTTCGTTACCTTGTCGTCCTCGCTCTTCCACAGGGTGAGCAACAACGTCTTGATACTGTCTTTCTTCTCCACGTCAAAGACATAATCATCCGTGTAAAACGGATTGAAACTGACGGGTTTCTCTTCCGTGTAGGTGAAGTACACGCCGTCTTCGCCGTGCGTTCTGCGATGTATCATCTCGCACAAACCCTGATACGAGTTACCCGTGTCGACCAATACCACGTGTGTGCCTTGCTCATAATATTGGCGGACGAGATGGTTCATAAAGAACGACTTGCCGCTCCCGGACGGACCGAGTACGAACTTGTTGCGGTTAGTGGTTATGCCGCGTTTCATCGGCAGGTCGGAGATGTCTAAATGTATTGGCGTGCCGGTCAGACGGTCCGCCATCTTTATACCGAACGGCGAGGGCGAGGAGCGGTAGTTGGTCTCCTCTGTGAAGAGACAAACAGCCTGTTCGGTGAATGTGTAGAAACTCTCCTCTGCGGGAAAGTCGCCCTCGTTGCCCGGCATTGCCGACCAATAAAGGGTCGGGCAATCGATAGTGTTATGACGGGGCATACACTCCATGCTTGCCAACTGACTGCCCACATCATTACGGATATGGCGTAATTCCTCCCGGTCATCACTCCACGCCATTATATTGAAGTGTGCACGCACGGAGGTCAATCCGTATGAATGCGCTTCGTTGAGATAGCGGTCTATCCATTCGCTGTTGATATTATTGCTCCGCGAGTATTTCGAGAGCGATTGCATGTTACGTGCCGATTTCTCAAATCGGCGGAGGTTCTCATCGCTGTTGTCAATGAACACATATTGATTGTAGATGTGATTGCACGACAGGAGCAACCCGACCGGAGAGGCAAAGGACAGACGGCAGTCGCTGCGGTCGGTTGATAGGCGTTCGTAACGGCAGTCGGTGGCGACCGCACCCGGCAAATCCTCCGTGTCGGAGAGCGTGTGCAGACATAGATAATTGTCGCCTATACGCATCTCCTTCGCGCTCAAGTCAATGTCCTGCAAGGTTCCAAGATTATTAGACGATGTGTTGTCATTGCCCGATAGTGAGAAGTAGCGTTCTATCAGTCCGGCAGTGTTTTTCGTGCCGATGATTTCACCGCTGTCGAGACGGCGGAGAGTGATGAAACCGCTGTCGTTTACGATACGTGTAAATTGCTCCACAGCTTCCATAAACTTGCCCGCCGTCTCGTTGTTCACCTCCTTCGGAATGATATGCCCTCTGCACAGCGTGCTGAAGTTGCTTTGCATGCGGCTGCGCTCCTTTGTCGTCTTCGTAAGGAAGAGATAACAGCTGTGTTTCAGATACGGACGCTCGTTAAAATGACGCTCATAACTACGGGAGAGAAAACTCAAATCGTCCCTGTCCGTATCCGCCGCATAACGCTCCGCAACATACCAGTCTTGCTTGTGGATGATGCTGAAGTCCGGCAACACTTTCATCGCCTTGCACCAACAGCCGTGAATGGATTCATACTCCGCCGATGTAACGGTGTACAATTCTGGCAACGTTACCTCGAATGCAACCGTTATATCGGCATCATTCGAGATGATACAGTCTTGCTCCACAGCCAACAGCGGGAAACGGTTCTCAAGAGTAGACATCTTAGACGTATTACGCATTCGCCTTGTTCCTTTCCTTTAATATCCGCATGACACGTTTCCTGTTAATGAGGTATCGCGGTCGCTGACGCGCCGCTCCGAGTTTCATCAGTCCGTGCTCGCCGTACCGTCCATTCAGGTTAAAGGTCTGCCATACCAACAACGAAGCTGCAACTGCACCGAAACCGATACATATCCATTGATTGATACCAATCATATAGAGGATGATGAACAGGACGAACAGCGCAAGCAGACCGCCGGCGAAAATGAACAGATATTGGGCTTTCAAACCCTTGAACTCAACCGACCTGCCGATACCCTTGTTAATCTGATACTCAGCCATACCTTGTTATAGAAAGAACGAGCTGAGGATGGTCGCCGCAACGATAAGAAAGATGCACGCGCCGAACCAACTGGCGGCAGTCTTGGACGTATCGGGATCACCGGACGAGAACTTGCTGTACACTTTCACGCCGCCAATCAAACCGACAACGGCACCGATAGCGTAGATAAGTTTCACACCCGGCTCGAAATACGATGTAACCATACTCGTGGCATCATTGATACCCGACAGACCATTGCCCTGTCCGAAGACGGGGACGGCAGCGACAGCCAATAGGACTGCCGAAAGGATAACTCTTTGTCTTTTGTTCATGTTCTTGTTTCTTTCTTTGTTCATAAAATTCTTGTGTTAAGTCCTTCGGTGGAGAAATTGCACTCCCGGACGATTATATACTTCTCCTTTTACTCTCGTTTCCGGCGTGCGGCATACTACTGCACGCACCGGCATAATCACGCTATCCGTAATCCCGTTCCTTGCCTAACGGCGAGCTCCGGCTGCACTCGGCAAATCGAGCAAGCTCGTTTGCCCTCGTTTGCACGGACCTTCATAGCTTTACATTTGAAGTTTATACTATTTGTTACATATAATTTCGGATGTCGAAATCATCGATATTGTCGGGAAGAACAAATCCGGACTGTTGCCGTGTCCGTTGCATCTTGTCGCTGTCAACGAATGCGGCTATGGCATCCGCTATCTTATCGCTCATTACCTCATCCGACATCCGTTCCTGTATCTTTTCAAACAGCTCCGTACCGTCTAAATCCGAGAATACCCGACCGGCATGCACCAATTCTTCATCGGCAGGACGCTCTTTCTTAATTGTCTTGACAGCCAAGTCAATGTCGTCGAAACCGAGCCCTGTTGCCGGCAACGTCGTGTTTCTTTCTTCTTTTTCGTCCTCATTATATACCAACTCTGAAACGGGAATGTCGGTGAACACATCATCAAGATTGTCTTCTGATACCCGGACTGCATTCTCCTTTTCCGTTTCAACGCCGGCGAAAGTAACGTCATCTTCCGTAGCGGCAACACTTTGTTTCGCTATGGCGGTTTGTTGCGCCGGAACGGTATCATTTGTCTTATATGCGGTCATCTTATAATGGCTTTTGCCGATGATATCCTCCGGCGAGAGAGGAGTGCCGGTTGCCCCTGTCTGTACGTCCGTCGTGCCGGAACATAATGAACGCCATAACCTGATAACCGCTTTCACGAAACGGATAGGGAATGAGTTCATAATACGGTTGCGATGCAACCTACACAGCAACCACAGATTGAAACAGGCGGATATTATAAGAAGTATGGTCGTCATGGTTTTTGTTTATAAGCAATGATTATTATATTCCATTCAGGTGGAACAACTTCATGTATTTGTCGAAAGTATTGAAGATTTCATCGTGAAACTCCGCAAAGTGATATGTGAGCACATTATCAATGAAACCGGTAATACTCACCTCGTTAGCACCAATCACATGCAATATCTTCTGTATTTGGTCGTGGTACTCCTTTCGTATATAAACCTGTCTGCCGTTCCTCGCTTTAATATGCGTCTCGCGGATAAACATGTTCTTATACTCCGATATATTCCCGACACCTCTCTTTTCTTTTTCCTTTTCCTTTTCTTTCTTTGGCGAGACAGGTAAAACCGGTGCGGGGAAGGGGACAGATTGAGGTTCTGTCTCCGGCTTATCTTCCCGAGCTTGGTCTTGGTCTTGAATAGTCTCATTTTTGTCTTGAACAGACTCGTCTTTATCATGGGCAGACTCGTCCATGTCTTGTCCTGTACCCCGTGCTTCTTTCGGAATGCTCATATCATCCGAGCGAAAAGCGTTTATAATAGCAACGCTATCAATGTCGCTGATGTCCATTTTCTTTGCCATAGTGATTACTTTTTAATAATTTCTATTATCTCCTCAACAAGTTTGTCAATATTACTCCCGCGCACTAACGTCCTGTCTGCCGGAAAGGCTGTGGACCGAAACAACGCTTTACGCTCCGTTGCCGTCTCCTTACGAAAACGCTTGCTGTCAGGCAAGAACGTTTTCAGCACGGGAAGCGAAAACTCCTTACATGCTTTTTCATACGCTTCATAAAGGTCTGTCTTCTCCCGACCGTCAACCATATTCCACACAAGATACAATCCCTTGATGTCAGACTTGCCCGTACCTACCATCTGCTCCTTGATTATCGTGGCGAACTTTATCGAACTCTCCATTACAACACGGTCCGCTATGATTGGAGTGAAGATATAATCCATACGTGCGATAGTACGCACTACATCAGGGTTGTTAATCGTTCCCGGCAAGTCAAAAAACACGAAGTCCAAACCCTCGCATTGCTCCGTCATACTCTTCGCCGTTTCGACGGCATCCTCCGCACGGCTGCATTTGATGAGATACGGCTTCTTCTTCAATCGTTTCAGTTGCTCATACGCCATCATCTTGTAATAATCGTCCTCCATCACGGCTTTCATGTCGCGGCGACGCATGTCGTGTATGCTGTATTGTGGAAAATCGCAATCCACAACAGCTACATTGTAACCCTTGACATAGTGCAGGTAACTCGCCACAAGCACTGTCAAAGTTGTCTTCCCTGCTCCTCCCTTCTGAGTGGAGAAAGCCACATAACTCGTTTCTTTGTTCATAAATTAGATTTTTGATTAAATTATACAATGTGCGGAATATGTATCGTATTATCGTTCGTACATACATACATACATACATACATCTGTCCGCGTTAACTTTCAATTATAATTTGATGTTATATTCATTAGTGTAACAATCGAACGGACAGTTCTCAAATTAGTACTCCTCAAACGTGTACTCCTCAAATTGAAACTCCTCAAATTGAAACTCCTCAAATTGAAACTCCCCAAGTGGAAACTCCCCAAATGGATTTTAATATGAAGAATGTATATTCTGTTTGTATTCATTTTGTGTATAATTGATGATTAGTCATACCTACGATTGATTTTCGGTGCAAAGAAACGATGGAGAGGGTGATGAACAAGCGGTTTTTCCGCTATGACGGCCTATGGCGTTAATACGGTAGTATATGGCGTTATTACTCCCCTGTGAATCAATTGTTTACCGCCGTACCTTTGCACCCGGACAACGATAAATGTCCGTATGTACAATATGTGGGGTATAAAAGTAATTTCCTGTCCGTCGCCGACGGACTATTTATATTCTCCAGAATATAGCAAGGTATATTTTCAGTTACTCGAAAGTATT
>JAJPZE010000250.1 GCA_021204565.1 Prevotella sp.
GATCATCAGACAAAACGGGAGTTAAAATGAAAACGGTTTCGTATTGATTCATACTGTGTAAATAAATGGTTATGTAAATATAAATAATGTGTCAGAAGCACTCACTCCTTGATTATCCCCTCGTTTACGAATACTTTCTTCAGCGCCTGAACGCCGCGCTCCACCTGCTCGACGGTATGTGTCGCCATCAGCGCGAAGCGGACGAGAGTGTCTTGCGGGGCGCATGCGGGCGGTATAACGGGGTTGATGAACACGCCGGCGTCGAAGGCACGCGCCGTAACCGTGAATGTTTTGTCGACATCGCGCACATATAGCGGGATAATCGGGCTCTCCGTATCGCCTATCTCAAAGCCCTCCTCGCGGAATCGTTTGAGCGCATAGCGGGTAACTTTCCATAGCGCCTCTCTTCGCTGAGGCTCGGACTTGATGATGTGTAGCGCCTCCATGGCAGCTGCCGTTGACGCCGGAGTGGCGCTCGCGGAGAATATATATGTGCGTGTGGCGTGGCGTAACCAATTGATAACCTCTTTTTCTCCGGCGACGAAACCGCCTATCGATGCGAGTGATTTGGAGAACGTACCCATTATCAAATCCACCTCGTCCGCCAGACCGAAATGGTCGCAAACGCCTCTGCCTTCACGCCCGAACACGCCAATGCCGTGCGCTTCATCCACCATAATGGATGCATTGTACTTGTGCTTCAGCTCTACGATAGCGGGCAGGTTACACAAGTCGCCCTCCATAGAGAAGAGCCCGTCCACCACGATGAGCTTTATCTTGTCGGGTTCGCAACGTTGCAAAACGCGCTCGAGGTCCTCCATATCGTTGTGCTTGTAATGTAAAGCGGTGGCGAAAGCAAGACGGCGGCCGTCGACAATGCTGGCGTGGTCGCGGTCGTCGCAAATCACATAATCGTCTTTGCCTACAACGGCGGGGATTACTCCGCTGTTCACGGTGAAACCCGTAGGGAAACACATCGCGTCTTCTTTGCCCACAAACTCCGCCAACTCCCGCTCTATCTCAACGTGGATGTCGAGCGTGCCGTTGAGAAAACGGCTGCCGGCGCACCCCGTCCCGTATCTGTCGAGAGCTTTGTGCGCCGCTTCGATAATGCGCGGATCGCCTGTCAGACCGGTGTAAGCATTGGAGCCGAACATCAATACTTTATGTCCGCCCATATCCACTTCCGGTCCCTGCATTCCGTTGATTACTCTGAAATAAGGATAAATACCCTTTGCCATGGCCTCCTGAGGCCGGCGATAACTTTCGTATTTATTACGTAATAAGCCCATCTTTTAGTGGTTACAAAAAGTTTCTCGGGTTCGCCGCAAGCAATATCCGGGCACATTTCCCGGTATACCGCCCGTCAAGTTTGCAAACCGCGTGCAAAGGTATAAATTCTTCAGATAACCACCAACTTTTAAGTAAAAATATACCTTTTATGTAAATTTAGGAACCTCGATATGAATGCGTTTTGTCTTTTTCCATACCTTTGCCGAAGTTAGGTATGACCGTTTTATGACGGGATTTTTCGGGCACAATGAGCAAGCAAACGGCAATCTTTATTATCAATCCGCGTTCCGGAGTGGCTCGCAAGTCGGACATCCCGCGCCTGATAGACAAATATCTCGACCGTGAGAAATTCATCCACTCCGTTTGCTTCACGCAGTACGCCGGACACGCCGAGACGATAGCCGCGCAAGCGAGAGACGAGGGAATAGATATGGTTGTGGCTGTCGGGGGCGACGGTACTGTCAACGAAGTTGCCCGTTCAATCATCAATACACCTGTGGTCTTGGGTATCGTCCCTTGCGGTTCGGGCAATGGTCTGGCACGTCATCTTCTCCTGCCGATTAACGTCCGGAAATGTATAAAGATACTTAATGCATACGAGGTTCACCGTCTTGACTACGGCTCTATTAATAATCATCCGTTCTTTTGCACCTGCGGCGTCGGCTTCGACGCGCTCATAAGCCGCGAGTTTGCAACGTCTTCGCGGCGCGGGCCGATAGCTTATGCCGAGAACATATTGCGCGAAGCGCTCAATTATAAACCGGAGACATACGAGATAATCACCGCCGGAAAGACCGCTACATACAAGGCGATGCTCATCTCTATCGCAAATGCTTCGCAATACGGCAATAATGTTTACATCGCCCCGCAGGCGTCCATGAGCGACGGGATGCTGGATGTAATCATCATTGAGCCCCTCGATTTTGTTGAAGCATCGCAGGTCAGCATCGAGATGTTCAATAAAACCGTCAACCAAAATGCCAAGATAAAGACGTTCAGAACAAAGGATTTGCGTATCCGCAGGGAAACGGACGGCGTGATTCACTTCGACGGCGACCCGGCGGAAGCGGGCAGGGAGATACACGTGAGGATACATGAAAAAGGCATTAACATCGTCGTCAATCCCGAAGCCGACAAGAGTTTGCGCCGCCCTAACGCCATGCAATCCGCTACGGCACAACTGTTCAACAACATCAATTTCTTGCGGCAGAACCTGCAGAACCGCATAAAACAGATACGTCCCATCGATTAACGGGGGAAGGGGATATAAGCCGGGGCTGTTAAAAATTTGCGGGTTTTCTTTGGTAATCCGTCGTTTGACGCTACCTTTGCACCCGGCTTCAACTCCGGAGTCACGCATTCCAAAGTCGATCCGGCCGATGGTGACGGGCGCGTTGTCGACAGAAAGATGTGATACGCTAATCCATTAAATCACCAACAAAACAGTAATGTATTTAGACCAAGCAAAGAAGTCCGAGCTGTTCAATCAATACAGCCGGAACGGCAACGCGACCGATACAGGGTCGCCGGAAAGCCAGGTCGCATTGTTCTCGTTCCGTATCAAGCACCTGACCGAACACCTCAAACAGCACCGCAAGGATTACGTTACGGCGCGTTCGCTGACCAAGTTAGTCGGCAAGCGCCGTGCGCTCTTGGATTATCTCCGCAAACGGGATATAGAGCGTTACCGCGCAATCATTAAGGCGTTAGGTTTGCGCAGATAAAGCGCGGGCGCTGAATACGCGGAGCAAAACAATCCCCTAAATCCGACAGGATTTAGGGGATTAATCGTATACGACCGCCTTACGCTTTGCTCAACTTGTTCCAAGTGTAGATGCCGTAAAACGTGTTGACGAAATACACGGAATACTTCGCGACCATCATAAACGACGTGTCCGTCGACGACATTCGCCACATAAGGATCGACAGGACATTAATCACGAGCCAGAGATACCACTGCTCGACATATGCCTTCGTGGAGACAAACATAGCGACAAGAAAGAGTATCGTGGTGGTTGCATCGAGCCATAACTGAACCTCGTTAGCATAGTCGGGTTGCACGCGGAAGTGCATGTAATAAAAGAAATCGGTAAGGTGCGGTCCCGCGAATTTAAGGAAATAACCGAGCGCCAATATCATAAGCAAGACGACGAGAAAGTACAGCGCGCGCACTCTCCACG
>JAJPZE010000085.1 GCA_021204565.1 Prevotella sp.
GAACAAATATTGGCTTACTTGCAGGTTAATACTGCGGAATTGGCTAAGAATTTAGGCGTGAAGCCTCAATTGCTGTATGACATACTGAGTGGGAAAACTAAAAAGATAACCCCTCCTGTACGTGCGAAAATACAAAAGAGTCTCCCGGAAATAAGCCCTGTATGGTTGGCGCGTGGTGAAGGTGCGATGCTCATGCCAAATTTTGACACATCGATAAATAGGAATTCGATAAACATCAAAGGAGATAGAAATGAAAATAATACTGTTGGTACTACAGACAGAACGCTGATTGAGGTTATCACCGGACAGCAACGGCTTACTTCAAAAGCGCAAGACAGCCTTTTGCAGTCGCAACAACAATTATCCACTGCGCAAGCGCAACTCACCAGCGCGCAGACGCAAATCGGCAAACAGCAGGAGCAAATCGACCGGTTGCTCTCGCTCCTCGAACGGCAGGCGCCCGGAGTAAAAGACACGTAACCGCGTGAGGTTTGGCGGATTAATGGTACATTTGTATTTACAAAACAACAATATCATAACGATGAAGACGGAAAAGAAGGTAACAAAGGCATCGGCGGCGACAGCGCGCACCACACCGGTAAAGCAACCGGCGAAGAAATGGTCGGAGATGACCTATGAGGAAAGAAGAGCCGCGCTCCCGAAGAAACTCAATAAATACGGGGAGTGGTTGCTTAGAGACGACAACGAAAAAACGTTCCTTGTAATAAAGGATATGAGAGCGGTGATGAAATGAGACTATACCTTGATACAAATATCGTCGTCTTTATGCTCAATGAGGATGCCGACAGTTTGGACGCGGATACTCGCGAATTGTTGTCCGATAGCACAAACGTCTTATATACGTCTGTGATGTGTGTGCAAGAGCTTATTCACCTTCGGCAGACGGGCAAGTTGTTCCAAGTGAAAAGGCGGAAGAAAGACCGTACACCTGAATCGATGGTGGATATGGTTGCACAGCTCGGCATTGAGATTGTTCCCATTACCGATGCACATCTGTGGCAACTTGACAATCTCCCCATTGTTGGCAACCACCGCGACCCGTTTGACCGCGCAATCATCGCACAGGCAATCGCAGACCGCGCCATGCTCGTCAGCACGGATCACGAGTTCATACACTATATTCAGTACGGACTGCAACTACATCAAAACTACAAATAATGTTCGGCAGATTAATGGTATATTTGCAGATAACATATTAACACTTCGGACGATATGAAAAAGGCGAAAGAAGCACAGGTAATATTGAATACGCAAGCGCACGTGGAACTGCAAGGAACATATCAATTCAATATTGAATTCTATATTTACCCGTCAGAGGGCGTATATATCGCTTATTGCCCGGCTCTTGACCTTACAACAAGCGACAGGACTTTCAACAGCGCGATAGCTGCCTTTTATGAGATATTCCAATTATATGTCGAGGGGGGCATAGAGGACGGGACGTTACACGAAGACCTCATCGCGCGTGGATGGAAAGTGAAGAAGAGAACGCTTACGATGGAGACGAATAAAACTATACCGCCGAACAATGATAAGCGCCTCGCATAAAAAACTTACCTTTGCGACAAACAATTAAGCAACATGGATATGAATATATTTTACGAGAATGATGATGACAGCTGGAAGTGGCTGATACCAATGGCTCTTTTCGCCGCAAATGTTATATTGATTATGATTTTAATTTGCCGGCATTTATAATGAAATATGAAGCGAATATTCTTGACGGAGGGGGAGAAGAAAGTGTTGCGGATGTTGCAACATAATGAAGATTGCGGAAAACTTTTTCATTCCTACGCCTTCATCGAAGCGGTTGATACTTTGCAAGAAAAAGGATTTGTACGTGGCGCATTTGTAGAAGGACATACATTAGAGGATTTGCACCTGCTGAATAAAGGGAAAGCTTATCTCGAAGAGTATCCGTCGCTCCGTAATCCCATTGATTGGAAGTGGATTATCTCATTAATTGTAAATTTGCACATCATAGGCGTTTGTATTTGGTTGATGTTTATTTAGAAATGAGTATGGCTTATAATGATAACAGAGAACAGTGGAAGTGGATTGTACCTATGATTGCCGCACTCGCCGCACTCGCATTAGCGGATTTCTCACTTATTCTAAGTCTCATTGGAAAATAAGACCATAGCTATATTAGGGGTTGCATCATCCGGGTGCAACCCCTAATACATTATCATATATACGCGCGCGCGAGGCGGACTATACCGCCGGGCAAGCGGCGGATGAATACGGGATGTGTACGGCGCGTCCCGTATCGCGTTCCGGCACATTGCGCACCGTCTGCAACGCCGCGAGCAGACTCTCTATCTCCGCCGTCCGCTGACGTATCAGCGAAATAAGAGTATCAGCATCATCGCCCGACGGCGCTGTTCGCGGTCGAGATGCAACCGCAGGTAACAACATCTCCCCTTCGCCGCCCGATAGCCAAATGGGGTTTACTTCGGGAAATGCCCGAAGAATCTTCGACCGCATACATATAGATAGTCTGCGCGTTTTCCCGTGCATTATATCATAAAGCCTTTGTGGATTCACGTCTAAGGCGTTCGCAAGTTGAGCTATATTGCTTTGCTTGTAAATCAATAATTCTTGGATAATTTCCTTAGCATTCATATATAAAACATAATTAAAGTAAAATATCTGTACAAAATCGCATCTTTCTTGCTCTTTATCTTGATTTTCTTGTTCCATTTGTTACTTTTGTATTCTAATTAAAGATATGGCAAATATATATATAGACTATGGCTATGAATAATGAAGAGCATAAGAATTATGCAAAAATGAACCTTGCGGACTATTATAAGTCCCTCAGGGGCGAGAAACCGCCGAAGAAAAGCTTTGTGGAGATGGTGGCTTCACGCTGTGGTGTAACGGAGATGACCGTACGCAATTGGATATTGTACGGCACGCATCCGAGCCAGCCGGAGTACGAGAATATTCTCTCGGAGTTAACCGGCATCCCGGTGGAGGACTTATGGAGTTAGAGTTTTACATCTACGGGGCGGAGTTGCGCGTCAAGGACGGAGCGGAGGACTACGCGCTCACCGAGCGGCATACCGACATCATCCAACGGTTGCTGGCGCTCATCAGCGAGCGGTACACCGAAGCGTATGACGCGCTGTGCAAGGAGTATGCGCGGAGCAGGGGGAACGCACCCTACTATCAGTTCCTTATCGTACGCCGCTTCTGCAAGTGCAACTTCGGCAACCTCGACGGCACGCACCTCGACCTGGGCGGCGACCGTTTCGCCTTCGAACGCGTCGAATGCCCCCTCAGGGGCGAGTGCCGATTAGAGGGTATCGTCTGCAACCCGCGGTTCAATACGACGCTATCAGCGCAGGAGCGGCGCGTAATGCGCCTCCTCTACGACGGGCAGAGCCGCGAGGAGATTGGCGACAACCTGTACATCAGCCCGATAACGGTGAAGAACCACATCGCCTCGGCATACGCCAAGCTCGGCGTTCACGACCGGGCATCGTTTGTCCGGTATGCCGAGAGGCACGGGCTGTTCAAGGAACGAGACTACGACTAACAATACAGATTGATATGAAGACAATGAAGACAATTCAACTACAACAGCTCACCCTTACTAATTTCAAGGGGGAGCGGCAACGGACAACCGTCTTCCGACCGGATATAACCACTATCTGCGGCGGCAACGGTTTGGGCAAATCACGCCACTTCGACGCATTCCTTTGGCTTCTGTTCGGCAAAGATGCGCAGGACAGAAAGGACTACGAGGTGAAGACGCGCATCAACGGCAAGGAGCTCCACCAGGCGGAATGCTCCGTCGAGGGTATCCTTTTAATCAACGGCGGGCAACTCCGTATCAAGCGCGTGCTTGCCGAAGACTGGGTCAAGCCCCGCGGACAAGCGGAGCTCGTTTACAAGGGCAATCATACCGACTGCTTCTGGAACGACGCGCCGGTAAAGGTCGGCGAATACGACAAACGGATCCGGGAGATTATCGACCCCTGCGTGTTCAAGATGATTACCAACCCGCTCTTCTTCGCCACGATGGATTGGAAGCTCCAACGCGAACAACTCTTCCGCCTCGCCGGGACGGTTTCCGACGAGGAGCTTGCAACGCGCAAGCCCGAATACCAAGCCCTTTTAGACGCCATCAGCAACAAACCGATGAAAGACTTTAAGGCGGAGACGGCGGCAACCAAACGGCGGTTAAAGGCGGAGCTGGAGCAGATACAACCACGTATCGACCAAACACGCAAGATGATGCCGGAGGCGGAGGACTTTACCGCTATCGAGACGCGCCTCGCAGAGTTAGACAAGGAGACGGCGGATATTGACGCGGCGTTATCCGACTTCGCGGTGGCAACACGCAAGGCGAACGCCGCGGCATTGGAGAGAATGCGGAAGATACAACTGCTCCGCCTCGACCTGCGGCAGATTATCTATCAGGCGGAGAAGAGCGGTATCGACGCACAGACAAACGCACGCAGGGAACGCGACGAGAAAGAAAGACAGATAAACGGGCGGCGCGCGGATATAAGCCGTTACGAGCAAAATATCACGCGCAACCGCGCAGATATCGTCAACCTGCAAACATCTATCGCAACGCAGAAGAAACACGTGCAAGACTTGCGCGAACAATGGTTCACAACAAACGCCACTGAATACGACGGCTCTAACGTCTGCCCCCACTGCGGACAGCAACTCCCCGAAGAGATGATTGCACGAGGGCGCGAAGCATTCAACGAGGCAAAGAACCAACGGCTGGCGAAGATTACCGCCGCCGGGAAAGAAGCCAATGCCGAACTTGAAACTTTGCGGACAAGTATACGGACAATCGAGGACAGTATCGCGGACAACAACAAGGACATCGCGGCGGCAAAAGCGGACATAATGCAAATCGAGGCGGAACGCGATGCAATCACCATCCCCGAGACTGAGAAGATTGATTACGACACCATCCCCGAATATGCGGAGACGAAAACGCGCCTCGCCGCGTTGGAGAGCGGGACGGACGCACCTATATCAGCGGATAACGCCGAATTGAAAGACCGCCGCAAAGCATTGGAAACGGAGATTGCCGACCTGCGCACCCGGCTCCAAAAGCGTGATTACATCGCACGGGCAGAAAGGGAGATAACCGACCTCGAAGCACGCGGACGCGAGCTCGCACAGCAGATTGCAGACATCGAACAACGCGAGTTCGTTATGGCGGAGTTCACCAAAACAAAAATCACCGAGTGCGAGCAACGTATTAACCACCTCTTCACGATGGTTACATTCCGCCTGTTCGACTATACCCTCGACGGCAACCCGGTGGAGACCTGCATACCGCTGATTGACGGCGTGCCTTACGGCGCGGCGAACAGCGCGGCGCGTCTGAACGCCGGGGTTGATATCATCAACGCCCTGTGCGGTTACTACGGCATCACCGCACCGATATTCATCGACAACCGCGAGAGCGTCAACAACATCATCCCGACGGACAGCCAACTCGTCTGCCTCGTGGTTACTAACGATAGCGAGTTAATTATCAAATAACCATTCACCATCAAATTATCAAACTTATGGCAACAACAACAAATCAAGCAACAGCCCCCGCGATTTCCGAAAAGGGGGTTACAACGTACAACGTGGCGGGAAGCGAAGTCAAGCTCTCTTTCCCGATTGTAAGGCATTATCTCGTAAAGGGCGCGAGCGATGTAACTGACCAAGAACTAATGCAGTTCATCGCCGTTTGCAAATACAACCAACTGAACCCGTTCCTCAACGAAGCATACCTCGTGAAGTATTCGGGCAGTCCGGCGCAGATGGTTGTCTCAAAGGAAGCGTACTTCAAGCGTGCCGACGCTTGCCCGGATTATGAGGGGATTAAAGCGGGCATCATTGTGGAGAACGAGGACGGCTCGGTTGAGGATGTCGAGGGATGTTTCTATTCCTCGAAGCAGAAGTTGGTCGGCGGCTGGGCGGAGGTGCACCGCAAGGATCGCCGCTTTCCGGTGATTGCCCGCGTGCGTCTGTCGGAGTACAGCTCGGGCAAAGCCCTTTGGAACACCAAGCAGTCGACAATGATTGCAAAGGTGGCGAAGGTGCAAGCCCTGCGCGAAGCGTTCCCGGCGCAACTCGGCGCGATGTACGTCCGCGAAGAGGCGAACATACAAGACGCGGCATACGAAGAGGTGAAAGAGGAGAAGAAGCAATTCAAGGATAAACCCGTGATTAGCTTCGACGCCGCTCAACCGGATACCGAACCCGACCCGAACGTTGACAGGGAAACGGGAGAAATACCCGCACCGGGCGCATCTGCGGCACACGGACAAGGGACGCAAGCGCGTATGCCTGGATTTTAAGTCTTCATATCATTTATATTGTCAGGGAATACCGGACGGCAATGCGGTTAGTGATACTCGGGTCATCAAGCAAGGGCAACTGTTATCTGTTAGACAACGGACGGGAGTGCCTGATGCTTGAGTGCGGCGTGGATCTCGCGGAGACGGAGAGGGCTTTGGACTTCGACATCTCCCGTATCCGTGCCGTTGCCGTTACTCACGAGCACGGCGACCACGCGCGTTACATACGGCGGTGCATAGCGTTGCACTTGCCCGTGTACTGCTCGCGCGGCACGGCGGAGGCGTTGGAGTTGTCATATGACAATACGATACACGCCCTACCTGCCTTTGCTCCTGTCTCCGCCGGCGGCTTCAAGTTAATGGCTTTCCCGACGCGGCACGACGCCGCGGAGCCGTTCGGTTTCCTTATCTCGCACCCCGATTGCGGCACGGTTTTGTTCGCTACTGATACATACCTCCTGCCGTATAAGTTCGCCGGGCTGAACAACATACTCATTGAATGCAACTATCGCGACGACCTCTTGGAGCGGAACATATACGCCGAAAGGGTTACGCCGGCGGCACGCAAGCGGATTGTGAAGAGCCACATGAGCTACGAGACGTGCATCGAGACCTTGCAAGAGAACGACCTCCGGACGGTGAATAGCATCGTCCTCATACATCTCTCCGACGGCAACAGCAACGCCGAAGAGTTCCGGCGGGGCGTAAGCGAGGCGACCGGCAAGCGCGTAACGGTTGCAGACAAGGGAGTGATTATCGACCCTTTTAACGTAACGCCATTCTAATGACAACGGCTTATCAATTCGCACCGTCAACGGGACAGAGGACGCAACCGCTCGGATTCACATTCGCGGGCGGCGGATACACCTCGCCCAAGCAAAGATGCAGACGCAATGCACAACCGGAGGACGAGCTCGCAAGCGCGGTGATTACACTGCGCGAGAACCAGAAAGAACCTATCCGCAAGGCGATAGCGTATTTTAGAGAGAGCCGCCCGAAGCCGTCGCTGATAGTGTTGCCCACAGCGTGGGGCAAGTCGATACTCACCGCGTTCGTGGCGAAAAGCACGCCCGACCGGATGATTGTGCTTCAGCCGAGCAAGGAACTCTTGGAGCAGAACTATCAGAAGTATGTAACGCTCTGCGGCGGGATGAACCTCAACGCCGCTATTTATTCCGCCTCATTCAACTCCAAACAAATTGGACGCATAACATACGCAACCATCGGGAGCATTAAGAACATCGGGGCGGAGTTCAAACGGTTGGGCTTCACAAAGATGATGATTGACGAGGCGCACCTCTATCCGCGCGAAGCAACATCAATGCTCGGAACGTTCCTAAGGGACAGCGGCATCACCCACGTACTGGGATTGACTGCCACCCCGTTGAAATTGCAGACGAACCTTACGCGGAACGGCGAAAGCTATTCAAAGCTCGTTATGCTCACTTCCCGGAGCAAGAAAGGAAATTTCTTCAAGGAGATAATCCACGTCGGGCAAATAGCGGAGATGGTCGAGCTGGGCTATTGGGCGCCGTTGACTTATCACGTCGTGCAGTTCGACGGCTCTTTACTTGTGTTCAACAACAACAAATCGGAGTACACGGAGGAGAGCATTCAGCTCAGCTACGTGCTTAACGGCGGTGATGAACAGATATACAACGCGTTGAACGAGCATCGCGAACGCCGCCATATACTCGTATTTGTGCCGAGCGTCAACGACGCTGTCAACCTCGCAAAACACTATCCGGACAGCGGAGCGGTGTACGGCGAGATGAACAAGAAAGAGCGGGCTGATGTTATATCGCGGTTCAGGAGCGGGGAGCTGAGGGTATTGTTCAACGTGCGCGTCCTCACGACGGGGTTCGATTACACGGGCATCGACTGTATCATTATGTCGTTTTCGACCGCCTCGATAGCGTTATATTATCAGGTTATCGGCAGGGCGACACGTATCGACCCGGCGAAGAAAGACGCGCTGATAATCGACTTCGGGGGCAATGTAGAGCGGTTCGGACGGGTGGAGGACATCACGTTTGAGAAGGGCGGACTGTGGCGGATGTTCGGCACGGACGGACGTTTGCTGACGGGTATCCCGGTACACGAGATAGGGCAATATTATCATGAGGATGTGGAGCGCGTGGAGCAGGCGGCGCGTTGCCCCGTGCAGGTAATGCCGTTCGGCAAATACAAGGGCAAACGCCTCTGGGAAGTGCCGAAGAATTACTTGCAGTGGATGTTGAATAACTTCACATGGACGGAGCGCAACAAAGACCTGCACAAATCAATTCTTGCAAACTTATAACTATTGATTATTATGCCGAGACCGGTTAAGAACAACGCCGAGTATTTCAGCCACGACGCGGGCATGCGGAACAACCGCAAGATAAAGGCGTTAATCGCCAAGCACGGAGTGGCGGGGTATGCGTATTGGAATATGTTGTTGGAAAGCATCGCGGGGAGCGACAATTATCTGTTGGCATACAACGAAGATAATAAAGACCTCGTCGCGGGGGATTTGTACACCACTGCGGATGTGTTGGAAGAGGTGGTTGACTTCTGCCTCAGGGTCGGATTATTGCAGTTGAAAGACGGCTTTTTATATAGCGAATCATTCACGGAGCGTATGCAACCTTTGGATGCAAAACGCCAACAAGTACGCGAGAGAGTGCAACAATTCCGCAAAAATGATTGCAAAACAGGCGGGAGCGTTACAACGGGGGTTGTAACGCAAAAAACGGGGGTTGTAACGCAAAAAACGGAGGTTGTAACGCAAAAAGAAGCACAAAATGAAGATTGTAACGCGAACAACTGCGTTACAATGCCACAAAGTAAAGTAAAGTATAGTAAAGTAGAGAAAACTAAAGTTTTAAACATATCGCGCGTCGCGCGCGACGCGCGCGACGGCGCGGATGCTCCGGCGGACGCCGGAGCTGTGGGTGAACCTGATTCTCTCTCTGGCGTAACGCCGGAGGAAAATTCCCGAGAAACCCGCGCGCGCGCGAGCGGGAGCCGCCGCCCGTTCACGCCCCCCGACGTGGAGGCTGTCCGGGCATGGTGCGACGCGAAAGGGTACGGGTTCGACCCGGAGGAGTTTGTTATGCACTACACCGCGAACGGCTGGATGGTGGGGAAAGCGCGGATGAAAGACTGGCATGCGGCGTGCGTCACCTGGCAGAAAGACTGGAAGCGGCGCAACCCGTCCGGCACGGGCGGCAAAAGCGTCGGGGCGGTTAAGGGCAACGGCGGCACGGGGCAGACGCTTAACGGCATACCGCTTCTGCCGAACGGTTATCCGGTTCAGCTCGGCTGGGAGGAGCGGTTCGAGCCGGACGGACGGCGTACCTACGGCGACGGGCGGTATACGATACCTTACGACGCGCCGCCGCGCCCCAACGAGATGTTCAACTGGAGTGCTAAATACCAAAACTGGGTGCCGTTTTAACCGTTATGCCGGCGTGGTTGGATTTCAAAGCATACGGCATCGACATCCCCTACGGGCGGATGACGGGCAAGGTGAAGACCGTTTGCCCTTTTTGCCGGGATACGCGGGGCAACCCGAAGGACAAGAGCCTGTCGGTCGACCTGGACAAGGGCGTGTGGTTATGTCATCACTGCGGGGCGAAAGGGAGCTTGAAGAAAATGCGCGAGCCTTGGGAAGATAATAACCGTTGGCGCGGTATGGTGCCGGCACGGAACAAACGGGAGCGGAAGACGTACGCCAAGCCGAAGCCCGCGCCGCAGACCGCGTTAGAGGAGAACGCTTTGAAGTGGTTTGCCTCGCGGGGCATATCGGAGCAGACCGTCGCGGCGTTGAAGATAACCGAGGGCGAGGAGTATATGCCGCAGACGGGACGGAAGATGAACACCGTGCAGTTTAACTATTACCGGGGCGGCGAGTTGCTGAACGTGAAGTACCGCACGGGCAACAAGTTGTTCAAGATGATTTCCGGCGCGGAGTTGTTGCCGTACAACATCGACGCGATAAAGGGAACGCCGGAGTGTATCATCACCGAGGGGGAAATGGACGCGCTGAGCTTTTACGAGTGCGGACGGCACGACGTGGTCTCCGTGCCGAACGGCGCGGGCAACAACTCGGAGTACTTGGATGATTATCTCGAGGGTTACTTCGACGACAAGCAGACGATATACATCGCTTCGGACACCGACACGAAAGGGAAGGAACTGCGGGACGAGCTGTTGCGGCGTTTCGGTGCAGACCGTTGCCGGGTGGTTACGTACGGCGAGGGGTGCAAGGACGCGAACGAGCATTTGCAGAAGTACGGGCGGGAGAGCTTGTTGAAGTGTTTGGCTGATGCGCCGGAGACGCGGGTTGAGGGCGTATTCGAGTTGGCGGATGTAGAGCCGGGCTTGGATTACATCTACGAGCGGGGTTTGCAACGGGGCAAGACGGTGCTGTTCCGTGAATTTGACGCGCTGTGCAGTTTCGAGACCAAACGGCTGTGCGTGGTTACGGGCATACCGGGTTGCGGCAAGTCGGAGTTCATCGACCAGATATGCGAGCGGCTGAACATCCTGCATTCGTGGCGCGTGGCGTATTTCTCGCCGGAGAACGACCCGTTGGAATATCATATCTCGAAAATCATCGAGAAACTGACGGGGAAGCGTTTCCGCGCGGCGAGTCTGCCGGCGGATGAGTATGCGCGGGCTAAGCAACACGTGAACAGCGATTTCTTCTTCATCTCCCCGAAAGACGACTTCCGTTTGGACACGATACTCGGTTGCGGGCGGTATCTGGTGCGCCGCTACGGGATAAAGATACTCGTTATCGACCCGTATAACTACATCGAGGACGAGAGCGACGGCAGGAACGAGACGCGGTACATCAGCGGTCAGCTGTCGCGGATGGTGAAGTTTGCCCAGCAGAACGACGTATTGGTAATTCTTATGGCGCACCCGACGAAGATGCCGCGGGACAAGAGCGGAGAGATACGCACGCCGACGTTGTACGACATAGCGGGCTCGGCGCACTTCGCCAACAAGGCGGACTACGGCATTGCGATACAGCGCGCCAACGACGACCGGGTGCAGGTATGCGTGCAGAAGGTGCGTTTCAAACATCTCGGTCATCCGGGCATAGCGACGTTTTGGTACAACACGCTCAACGGGCGTTACGAGCCGTGTGCCGGCGCACCGCCGGCGAATGCCGACTTCAATGAATTGGAGAACATCGAGCGGTTGTATCGGGAGTATGCCGTCGGCGGCGGAAGCAGGACGGAGAAGGCGGCGGACAGCGGTTTATCCGAAGCCGGTCTCTACGACGGCGCAAACTATTTTGACGAACACCACGACACGTTGCCCGACAGCGAGGTGCCGTTCTGAAACAAATAAACGTTTAACTATTTAATCCAAACAAATCAGATGTCAAATTTTCAAATCAGCATCGACCTGCGGAAACTCAAGAACTCTTTTGTCCGCGAGATACGCGGACGCGCGGCAACGAAACGCTGTATCGTCATCCCGATTGACGACAACGACCTTGTTATCGGCGAAAAGAAAGGCGGAGTATACCTCAACCTCGCCGCTTGGGAGACGCCAAACAGCCAATACGGGCATACGCATTACGTCAAGCAGTCGTTCACGAAAGCGGCGCGGGACGCGATGACCGACGAGGAGTATAAGGCGCAACCCATTCTCGGCAACGTCAAGCCGATAGAGCGGCGCGACCCGTATCAGAACACCGGCGAGCCGATAGAGGCGGATCCGTTCGGCGGCGAGAGCGACGACCTGCCTTTCTGATGATGTTGCGAAAGTGCCGCCCGTGCGCGTTTCAGCCCTCAAACGGGTATTTAAGCCCTGCGAAAGTACGGGTTCCGGGTACGCTAAAACGCCGTAGTGAGGACGCCTCTACGTATGTGGCGACCGGCGGGGACACGGGGTTTCATAGCGTCGCAAGGGGGCAATGAACAAGCAAGAACATACAAACGGGCAAATAAGCGGCTATTTATGAACAGACGGAAGTTTGGTTTGCATCCGGACACGTGCAAGGATTTGCGGCGTTACTTCACTCACGGGCGGGTTGTCCGCGATGTGGTTTACGACCGGGATGTGCCGGTTTTCGAGCGGGTGTTTCCGATTGACAAGGTTGTCTTTTCGGTGAACGATGGCGTTATGCTCTATTCCGCCGGTCGGCACGTATTGTCGTTTGCCGAGCCGGATGAAGCGGTTGAGTTCTTCGCCAAGCGCCGGGAGGTGTTTGCAAGCGCCGCTCCTCTTGGCAAATCAATGCGTTACGAATGCCGTATAGAGGATGTGGCGGGGTTATAAAACGGGTTAATGCCTGATATAAACCTTCTCCGGTACTTGTTGCTCGGGCGGACGCTGACCGTTGACTACGGGCGGCGCGCCGGGTACATAACGTTCCGTATTCGGCACGTCGACGACCTTGGCGACTGCGTCAACGTCTGGGATGAGAACGTCAGGTTCGGATATAAGACGATACGGAAGAAGGACATCGAGACGCTATTGACGGGACGCTTCATCACCTACACCGGCGACTTGGCGAACCTGTCGGACAAGTGCAGGGTGATTATAAGCAATTTCAAACGATACGAACGCAAACGAACGAAACGGCATAATGATTAATTTTCTTTGGGTATTGATTATCGCCGGCGTGGCGGTAATAATAGCGACATACTTGTCGGACGGCGGACACGGTGGCGACGGCATGGGGCTTGTTTAACACGAGGCAGAGGCAACTTATGGGGAACACCAAACGACATAACACGCTCCGCCGGCTTTCGGCACGAAAGGGCGGCACGCATAAGAGCGGACTCGCAAAAGCTGTCCGCGGCTTGCTCGACCTCACGGCGGCGCGGTTGGAGACCTACGGATTGACGTTATCCGAGATGCACCGCGAGGTGGAGAACACGCCGAAAGGCGGCGTGCCGAACTATCCGCATTACGAGGTTT
This sequence comes from Prevotella sp., assembly GCA_021204565.1. GTDB lineage: Bacteria > Bacteroidota > Bacteroidia > Bacteroidales > Bacteroidaceae > Prevotella. The sequence continues at coordinate 13,284 of JAJPZE010000085.1, forward strand.
TATGCCGCACGGCGGCGCAAACCCTGCGCCTCGCGGCACGGCAATTCGACACCCTCGCCACAAGCGCACGCCGCGCCGCAGAAGCGTATATGAGGCGGACGGAGAACGGAATAAACGGACAAAACAATAACGGAATATGAACAGGGAAGAACAGAAATACGGCATCGTCTGCGCCCTAACGTGCGTCGCGGCAATGGCGGGGATAATTATCGGCTTGGCGTTCGGGGGGCTGATTGCCCTTGCGGTGATACGGCTGAAACCGTTGGGAATAGCGGCAGTAACGTTGTTCGGCGCTGTGCTGTGCCTCACGTTGGCGTACAACATCGGCAAACAGGGCGTGTATCTGTTTATCAAAAATATTAACGATCCGGATTGAATTATGAATATTAACGATATCACAGAATACCTCACCGGGCGCGAGATAGAGGTTACAACACGCCGGGGACACACCCTCCGCACAGACGTTACGGCGGTTGTGCCTTACTCCGCCGCAGACAAGAGGCGCTCCGACGGCGCGTACATTCCCCCTGAGGAGCGCGAGCGCGTGCATCTGATTGGCGTCGCGGCACGCCTCACTCTATCCGCCGGCGCGGCGGAAGACCTCGTATGTTCCGGCGCAAACTGTCTGCACGGCGCACGCCAAGCGGTGCTGTGCCGCCTTGTCGCCCTCGCTCCGAACGTATCGGAATCGGATTTGCGGAAACTGAAAATGCCCCTGAGCACGTGCAAACACGCATAACGCAACCGATTTACACGTATGTCGAAGCCCCGCCTGCCGTCCTCAAAGAAACAATACCAACAGCTGAACGCCCGTCTCGGACGGTATATGCTCGGCGTGCAACAAATATACGACAGCCTTGCGTCGTCGGCGGCGC
>JAJPZE010000131.1 GCA_021204565.1 Prevotella sp.
GAAGACAACCGACAACTTCTGGCAGGATCACAACCTTCTTACAGCCTCCGTCAACCTCTCGGAGCGTTGGAAAATGGCGGGCACGCTTCACTATACCTACGGTTACGGATATTACGACGAGTTCCGAAGCGACAACAAACTCTCTAAATTCGGGTTGCCGGAATTCGTTAAGAGCGACGGGGAGACACTCTCCAAGACCGACTTCGTGAGGCGTAAAGGGCTTGAACAACATACCTACGGCATCGTCTGGAACATTAATTACTCCGACAGCCATTGGGAAGTCGTAGGCGGGCTCTCTATGCAGAACTTCGAGGGCAACCACTTCGGGCGCATCACCTACATTGCCGACAGCGAGCTTGCCGAGACATATCTTGCCGGCGGAGATTATAAATATTACGACTCCGACGCGACCAAGACCGACGGAAACGTATTCGCTAAGGCGACGTATCGTATCAACCGGCAATGGAGCGTCTTTGCCGATATGCAGTACCGGCATGTGAATTACGTTACGACGGGTATCAACGATAAGTTTTATTCCGTAGGGGACGGATACGAGAACCAACGCTTGGACATTAATAAGAAGTACGACTTCTTCAACCCGAAAGCGGGTGTGAACTGGCAACATGCCGGGCATCGCGCATATGTTTCCGTTGCCGTGAGCCACAGGGAGCCCGAGCGTAATAACTTTACGGATAACGGTTCGTATGCCGCTCCCAAGGCGGAGCAACTCACCGACTTGGAAGTCGGATACTCATATACGGGTTCCTGCTGGAACGCATCTATCGGCGGATATTATATGAAGTACAAGAACCAGTTCGTACAAACAGGCGAACTGAGCGACATTGGGGAGAACCTGACGACGAACATAAAGGACTCATATCGTATGGGTATAGAGTTGGCGGCGGATTATTCTCCTTGGCGTTGGCTTAACGTGGCGGGCAATGCGGCGTTATCCAAGAACAAGATAAAGGATTTTGACGAGCACGTGGAGGACTGGGACAACGGCGAACAAATCATTCATTACGATAATTCGACGCTCTCGTTCAGCCCCACAGCCATCCTCAACGGGTTCGTTACGTTCAACTATAAAGGACTGCAAGCCGCCTGGCACACCAACTTCGTCTCCCGGCAATACCTCGACAACAGCGCGTCGAAAGACCGCTCGTTGCCCGCGTATTCGCAGAGCGACCTCTGTGCGTCGTATGGTTTTAAGGTGAAGAAAGTCGGGTCAATCACCGTCGGAGCCAACCTCAACAACGTCTTCAACCGGCATTACGCCGCGAGCGGATGGGTATATTCGGCAATCTATGAGAGCGGCGGACACACCAACGACAACCGTTACCGCGAGATTGGGTATATACCTATGGCGGGCAGAAACGTGATGGCGAACGTTACAATACGATTGTTTTGACAGCTTATCTGACAAGTAATTACCTTGATATTGCAGGCACTTTTTTGGGTCTGCTGTATCTCCTTTTGGAGTTTCGCGAGAGCGCGTGGATGTGGGTTGCGGGTTTGGTTATGCCCGCCGTTTACATAGTTGTTCTCTATCAAAAGGGAATATATGCCGATTGCGGAATGGAGGTTTATTATTTCCTCGCCGGGCTTTACGGGCTTTATTATTGGCTTCGCGGGGGGCGGCGGAGCGGAGATAATGCGGTGAAGATTTGCCGCGTAAGGCGGGGCATGGCTTTGCGTTTGGCGTTGCTTGCGCTTGTGTTATGGGGGGCGTTGGCTTTGTTCCTTGCCCGGCTGACCGACAGTACGGTGCCGTGTGTCGACGGGTTCACCACATCGTTATCTGCGGTTGCGCTGTGGATGTTGTCGCGCAAACACCTTGAGCAATGGTTGGTTTGGTTTGTTGTCGACCTTGTTTCCGTCGGGCTGTATATATATAAAGGTATCTACGGACGTGCCTTTCTCTACGGCATCTACACCGTTATGGCGCTCTGCGGGTACGCTGTTTGGAGAAAGCGGATGCATGTTCAAGTCCGCTCTATTATCAATCAATAAATAATTAATACCTATGAAAAAAAGAATTATCAACGGGCATAGCGCGCTGCGGTTCAAGCAATTCAGCCGGCGCGGATATGCCCTCTTTGCCGTTCTGGGCAAAGTAGTGATTGTCGGGGTGCTTAGCGTACCCACGTTATTACACGCGAAAGCGGAGGGCATCAGCATAGATGCCGGTGCGGCGCGGGACACGCTCGTGCATAACGAGATCGGGTTGGATGAAGTGGTTGTAACGGGTTCGCATGCGCCGTTAAGCGAACAGGAAGCGGCGAAGATGATTGTTGTTGTCCCGCGTGAGGATATTGCGTGTCAGGCGGGAGCGGCGAGCGTAAACGATTTGATGCAGTCCGTTTCGGACATCGATGTGCGCCAACGCGGTGCGTTCGGTGTGCAGACGGACATTTCTTTGCGCGGGGGTAACTTCGACCAGATTACCTTTCTCCTCAACGGAGTGAACATCTCGTCGCCCCATACAGGACATCTCTCCGCCGACTTCCCCCTCTCTCCCGACGACATAGAGCGGATAGAGGTCGTCCCGGGAAGCGCTGCAAGGACGTACGGAGCAAGCGCGTTCAACGGCGTAATAAACATCATAACGCGCAAGAACGCACCTCTCGTCAACGCGCGCATATCAGCCGGCTCATACGGATATATAAACGGGAACGCGGGAGTGAATATCCAAGCCAATCATTTCTCCTCTTATGTCTGCGGCGGATATACCCGGAGCGACGGCGCAACGGCGAACAGCGCGTTCAGCTTCTCACGTCTTTTCTGGCAAGGAGCAATAAACACGAAACGCTTAACCCTCAACGCGCAGATCGGCTACGGATACAAACCCTACGAGGCGAACACGTTTTACGGCGCGGCATCCGCCGACCAGTGGGAGAGCAACGAACGTGTCATAGCGTCCCTTAACGCAGATATACGAGTCGGATGTGTGCACATAACCCCCCAAATCTATTGGAACAGATGGTTCGATCATTACCAATGGCATCACTCAGACCCCGCCGGGGAGAACTATCACCGCTCGGATGCGTCGGGCGGAGCAATCTCAGCTTGGACTGAAACACGGCTTGGAAAGACTTCCGCCGGGGCTGACATACGCCGCGAGACGATATGGAGCACGAAGTTAGGTCTGCTCCAAGAGGAGACGAAGTGGCGAAACACGGCGGGTCACGACGGCACCGACGGGGTGAAATATATGTATCACGACGGGAGGACAACAGCTTCTCTCTTCCTTGAGCACAACATCCTGCTCCGCCGTTGGACGGTTTCGCTCGGCGCAACCGCGATACATACGAACCTTGCAGGTTGGAGCATCGAGCCGGGAGCGGACATCGCGTACCGCCCGAACACGACCCTGAAGCTGTTCGCCGCATTCAATACCGGGCTCAGACTGCCGACCTTCACCGACCTGTATTACTCCGGAGCGAACATCGAGGGC
>JAJPZE010000067.1 GCA_021204565.1 Prevotella sp.
ACGCAGAAACGCGCTCCGCCGACAATTTCTCTCAGCTCATTCCAACCCTTAAAGCCCGCGAACTCTATGTTCGAATGCGCCGTAAGTTTAAGCTCGCCCGCCAACGGACCCGTCCCGGCGACAATCAATTTATAGGGTAAACGGTTTGCCGCAGCTATCAACGTACGCACCCCCTTCTCGTCAGACAACCGCCCTACATAACAGAAATAATCCCCCCGCCGGTAATCTTCTCCGGCGCATTTGTCCGTATTGATAAAGTTCGGGAGCACGGTTAGTTTCCCCGCGTCATATCCCCCCAGCCTCATCTTCTCCGCCATAAAGCGGCTCGGGCAGATAAACTTATCCGTAATCGTTTCCAAGCGCGCGCGGCTCCATTTCACAGCTTCCAAGTAAGCGATTATGCTCGCGGGCAACGAGCGCTTCATACATCTGTAACGCAACACATTACGCTTATCCCCGAAACAAGCCTCGCAGACGCTCTCCCCGCGCCGCAGACAATCGTAGCGCGGACAGAGCAGTTTACAGTCGTGAACCGTCCAGACAACCCGTATGCTCCTGCCGTGTGCAAGCTCCGCAATCAGAGGAGAGAGCTGGGAATGTATGTTGTTCAGGTGCACGACATCAGGTTTGAAATCGTCTAAGAGCGCATTAAACCGCCGCCGGACGTCCCTCGTGCCGAACGGGCGCATAAGTGCGTCAACCCGCCCTTTATACGTATCGAAACGCACTTCCTTAGGGAAATAGCGGCTCCAAGCCGTATCAAGGTTCTCCGGATGTTGCATGGCGAACACCGCAACCTCATCTCCGTGCGCGCGTAACAACAGCTCCGTGTTCAATGCATATATGCAGTCGCCGCCCCGGGGGTAATAAAATTTATTCGCTATCAACACCCTCATACCGCTCCCGCAAATAGATATTCCGCAAATGGATACGGCGTTCCGCCGCCGGCGGAAGCACCATATAATCGCCGTACAAACACCTCAGATACGTCTTGAAATCTTTTACCCCGGCGAACGAAGTATCCTCAAAGGCGTACATCGCCGCCGCGTTGAAGATATACGAAGGCATAATCTCCTTTGCCCCCCACGCCCCGAAACGGTTCGCGACATAGTCTCCCGTAGTGCACAAACACCTCTCGATAAGGTTTATAATAGCGTGCTTATCCATACGATGCAATACTATTTTCAGCACATTAGCCGCCGTTCGTTTGATTAACGGACGGCTCTTTGCGCCCACGAAACGATAAGTCTGTATTCGAAGCAACGTCTGTATCGCACGGTTCTTCGACCATATCCCCGTCCGCCCGCCGCAGGGGTCGAGGGGGAATACATCTATGTTCACGCCATACTCCCCCGCCGCATCCGCACGCCAGTTCTCCTCTGCGATGGTGCGCGTATCCTCAATCTTAATATAAGGGAAGATTAATGTCCCGGAGTTATCCATAGTGAGTACACGCAGATGTGAGGGCAGTTCACGCTCCAACAAACCCGTTAACCGGTCGAAGTATACTCGGGGTACGCCGAAGTCCATGTCGTCGTCCCAAGGGATGAAACCCCTGTGCCGCACCGCACCTAACATCGTCCCGCCAAGCATATAATACGGGATGCCGTGCGCCGCGCAGATACGTGCGAACTCCTTTGCGATACTGAGGAGCAAGGCATGCAACTCGTTTAATGTTACCGTTTTCATATCCGTGATTATTTAATGAAGTTATAATTCATCTCCCTTGCCCCCTTATCCGCTCCGCCTTGTACTCATACGAATGCAGTCCCTCTGCCCGGAAATCGGCATTGTACCGGGCAAGCACGGCCTTGTATGTTTCTTCGTATCGGGGAATAAAGAGGTCGTCTCTTCGCTCCATACGCTCTATTATCGCCCGCGCCATAGGCGTAACGGCAGATAGGTCGGTGCGCCCGTCATAAAAGCCCGTACCCTGTAACGAGCCGGGACTGACATTAAGTATACGGTTGCGCGACCCCGCCTTTACCAGCTCTACATTCACGCTCTCGATGAACACGCGAAGCGCGGCTTTCGTCGCCCCGTACACGGAGAAGAACGGCGACGACATATACCCCGCTATACTCACCATCACCGCGCAATAAAAATCCCCGCTCCGCTCCAAACGGTCATAAAACCGCTTTATGATGCGTATCGGAGCTACGGCATTGACGTTGAAAGACGACGTTATGTACTCTTCGCCCATATCCCGAAAGAGAGCCAAACGCCCGAACCCGGCGGTTATAATCAGCGTGTCGACATCGTCAAAACGGTCGAACAACGAATAATCACCCCCGTTAAGGTCGAAACGGATACATTCAAACTTCGCGTTATCATACCCCTCGCACACCTCCGATTTGTCAACTATATAAACCCGTTCGCACGTCTCGCGCTCCGCTAAAACCGACGCCATACCAAGCCCGACCCCGTTTGACCCGCCGACAATCAATACCTTTCTCATATCGTCGTGAGGTTTCTTCGCTCGCCAAACCGTTGCATAACGTCCGCCATACATATGCTCTCACAACGCCGGAGACGGGCTGTCTCCCGGCGCCGGTTGACTATACAAGAGACAAATTCTTGTATCTCGTAACGCAAACCCGCACCTATCCACCGGTAAAAGAACTTCTTGTTGTCGTTCTGATCCTCATATCGCAGCTCAAAGTAATCCGTCTTCCACCACGGTGCCGGTACGTATGCATACCCTTTCGTGCCCGATATAATGAGGCTCCCCTCCGTCTTCACGCCTAATCCGACCTTAAACGAACAGACGGCACGCTCGTAGCGGAACACCCCTTTCGTGTATATGTCAATCCCGTCCCGCATACGCGAATAAAGGTTGAGGTTGATATAGTTCACGCCCAGCAATTTAATAATCGGCAAAAGAGGATAACTGCCCAATTCGTACATCGAACCGCCCCCCTGTCGCGGGTCAAACTCACGTAACGTGCCGTCGCCCCACACCTTCGAGAGCGACGCCTCTACGTCGACCACCTCGCCGATAACCCCGCTCTTAACCATCACCATCAGATGATTAAACGCCGGGCAATGTGCCGTCTTGTTCGCCTCCATAAGCACCACGTCCCGCTCTTCGGCTAATGTAAACAGTTCGCGAGCTTCATCCCCGCCGAGCGTCATCGGCGTCTCGCACAACACGTGCCGACCCGCCAGCAACGCCTCGCGGATAAGCTCGTAATGAGTCAGATGAGGCGTCGCGATATACACCGCATCGACGCCGGCGAGCATCTCCGCATAACTCCCGTCGGCCGGGGATATGTTATGCCGCCCGGAGAAAGACAATAATTTGTCCCGGTCGATGTCGTAAGCCGCCGCAACATCCACCCCGTTCACGCACGCCGCCTCGCCGACGAAGCGCGAAGCAATTCTCCCGCAACCGGCAATCCCGACCCGGACACGAGCCTGCGTCCGTTCACGTATCTGACTGCTGCTAATCCCCTC
>JAJPZE010000024.1 GCA_021204565.1 Prevotella sp.
GTGCTCACCATCTCGACGACAAGCGGGCGCGCATACATCGACAATATAATTGTTTACGGCGTAACCGACGGCATACAACTCGTCAATTCCGCTCCGAAAGCGTCGGGAGCGACGTACAACCTCGCCGGACAGCGGGTCAACGCCGCCACGTATAAAGGTATCGTTGTCCGGGACGGACGGAAATATATCAAATAATTACTGATTTCATACATTTAATTTGCCCCGCGGTCGGACTAAAGATTGCGGGGTATTTTTATGCCCGCACGCGGCGTAGAGGATAACCTTATTCGCCGTCAGGCGGTTATTCTTTTACGGCGTCGAAAGGAGAGAATTGCGCGGCTCGTGCCGCGCTTGACATACGCGGGTGACGCGGCGAGACGTGGTGCGGCAGGTTGATGATGGCGGTATAATCGTCGTCGCAGGTCTTTTGTGCGGGTTTCATACGTCTCAATAGTGCATTTAATTATATGTTTCGGCGCGTGGCGTAGAGTTATGCTTTATGCCCCCCGATTTGCTCGTTTCTTCGCCTTGCCGTCGCTCCTTCGGCGAAGTTCATACCCCTCAGGATGGCGTTTTTTCCGTATCTGCGCTTGACCCTGAGCACGGCTTGTTGTGCGTTTCTTTCCTTTTCGTGCGCCGCTTCTTGCCGTCTTTCGCTTTCGCGGACCGCATCGTAAGGGGTGAATAAATCAAGTTCGTCCGCCGCCGCGGGGCGCTTTACGTCGCGCGCGCAAACAACATCAGCCGCCACGATATTCAGCCGGCGGATGAGTAAATCCGGGTTGGCGATGTCGCGGAAGAGAGTTGCCGCCGCCTCGCTTATCTCTTTCGACAGGTCTGTCGGTCGGGAGAGGTTGACCGTGCCGAAAGAATGGCGGGGCACTTGCCTTCCGTAACGGTCGGTATGCGCCGGTCCTTGGTATGCCGTGCGGCGCTCTCGCGGGTTGATGTTTCCCGCATCGTATCCGACCCGAAGCGTTATTCTGCTCGTTACGAGCCCTTTCTCCATAAGGTTTAACGCCAGGTTATCCGCCATCTCCCGCACGATAATCAATGCTTTGTCGCGGGTGTACGGCTCGGAGAGAACTTGCCCGCTGCTTAGCGAGCTGACCGTCGGGCGATATGCTTTTATATCCTTTATGGTGCACGGCTCGTAACCCCAAGCGTGGTCGATGATTAGCTCCGCGTTCACGCCGAACAGCTTATAGAGCAGCTCCTCGTTCTCTACGGAGCATCGCGCAATCTTCCCCATTGTGTCGATACCGTACAAGCTGAGCTTTGCCGCCACGCCTTTGCCTATGCGCCAGAAGTCGGTAAGCGGGCGATGACCCCACAATTGGCGGCGGTAGAGCCCCTCGTCGAGCTCGGCGATGCGTACTCCGTGCTCGTCGGCGGGTGCGTGTTTCGCCATTATGTCCATAGCTATCTTGCAGAGAAAGAGGTTCGTTCCGATGCCCGCCGTCGCCGTTATGCCCGTTTGCGAGAGCACGTCGCTAATCATCGTTTGCGCCAATTCATGCGCCGTCATCTTATAACTCGCCAAGTAGTTCGTCGTGTCGATAAACACTTCGTCTACGGAATAAACGTGTATGTCCTCCGGGGCGATATATTTTAAGTATATGTCGTAGATACGCGCGCTGTACTTTAAGTAGAGCGCCATACGCGGCGGGGCGGTGATGTAGTCGAGTTCGAAGTCGGGGTGGAGCGCCAAATCGGGGGCGAAGACGGAGCTTGCGACGAAGCGTTTGCCCTGTGTGCGTGCCTTGCGGAGGCGGTTAATCTCGTTCACGCGCTGAATTACTTCGAAGAGCCTTGCGCGTCCGGGAATGCCGTAAGCTTTGAGCGCGGGCGTTACGGCGAGGCAAATCGTCTTCTCCGTCCGTGTTTTGTCCGCCACGACGAGGCAGGTTGTAAGCGGGTCGAGACGGCGTTCGACGCACTCTACCGAGGCGTAAAACGATTTAAGATCTATCGCTATGTATGCTCTTTGCTTCGTGTTCGCCATATTTGATATCCGGTCGGGGCAAAGATACAAAACGTTTCGGGAAAGCCGGACAATACGTCGCGCCTCTCCTTTCCCGGGCAACACCTTTTAACTAAGATATTTCCCGGCAGGTCGGGGAATATCTTTATTTTCGCGCGTCATAATGTCGGATTGCATTAAAAACCGGTTGAGAGAATGATTAATTACGACTTGAGCCTTATAAAGGCAATCGTTTTCGATGTCGACGGAGTGTTGTCCCGCGAGACGGTAACGATGTCGCCGGAGGGCGAGCCGTTACGGACGGCGAACATAAAAGACGGGTATGCGTTGCAGCTCGCACGCAAGAAAGGTTTGCTTGTCGCCGTCATAACGGGCGGGCGAACCAATGCCGTGCGCGTCCGTTACGCGGCTTTGGGTTTGGAGGATATATACTTGGGTTGCGCCGTTAAGATGGATGCATACCGCGCGTTCAAGGCGAAATACGGTTTGAAAGACGAGCAGGTGCTTTATATGGGCGACGATATACCGGATTATGAGGTTATGCGGCGCGCCGGTTGCCCCTGTTGTCCGAAAGATGCGTGTGCGGAGATAAAGGAGATTAGCGTATATGTTTCCGGCCGTCGCGGCGGGGAAGGTTGCGGGCGCGATGTGGTGGAGCAGGTGCTCAGAGTGCAGGGCAAATGGATGGCTGACGGGGATGCGTTCGGCTGGTGAAGTGTATGTATATAAAGATGTAAAGGTATGTCGGGCGTATGTAAAAACTATAAGATAATTCTTGCGAGCGGCTCTCCCCGCCGGCGCGAGTTGCTCTCCGCTCTCGATATTGATTACGAGTTGCGCGTCGGGAACGATGTCGACGAGAGTTATCCCGCCTCTCTCCCGCCTCTCGAAATAGCGGAATATATCAGCCGTAAGAAGTCATCCGCTTACGTCATAGCCGACGATGAGCTCCTCATTACCGCAGATACGGTTGTCGTTCTGGGCAGTGAGGTGCTCGGCAAACCTAAGGATTTGGACGACGCGAAACGGATGTTGGGGCTTCTTGCGGGCAAGACACATCAAGTTGTAACGGGCTGTTGTCTGCGCACGAACGCACGGGAAAAACACTTCTCCGTTGTTTCCGACGTTACCTTTGCGCCGCTTGCGCAAGGGGAGATAGATTATTACGTGGAGACGTACCGTCCGTTAGATAAAGCCGGAGCATACGGCGTGCAGGAGTGGATAGGTTGTGTCGGCGTGTCTGAAATACGCGGGAGCTATTTCAACGTTATGGGGTTGCCCGTACAAAGAGTGTACGAAGCGTTGAAAGAGTTTGCGGGGTAACGCCCGTACGTATAAGGCATATGTAAAGGTCAAACGATACGCGGCACGACCGCTGAAAATGTCTCGCGCCGTGCATCCCCGCACAAAATATCTAATCTCGTCATAGTCCCCCCCCCCCGTATAATTAAGAATTAGATACATTATTAATC
>JAJPZE010000088.1 GCA_021204565.1 Prevotella sp.
ATAAAAGAGGGCTTCCGGCTTGGTTGCCAATGCAAGGTTAAAGGGGACTTGGCGATAAATGTTCCCGAGTCTGTACTCGGCGTAAAGGAATGGGAATGCACGGTTATAGGCAATCGTAACGTCGCGTCATTCCTAAAAGAGTTTAAGGTCGCATTGCCTCCGGGGGAGCATATGCACTTTGAGCCGGGCTCGTACGCGCAGATATTAATCCCTTCGTTTGAGTTGGACTATAAGGACTTCGACCGTTCTCTTATCGGCGACGCATATCTCCCGACTTGGGAGAAATTCCACATGTTCGAGCTCCATTGCTCCAATCCCGACCCGACAATTCGTGCTTACTCCATGGCGAATTATCCCGACGAGGGCGATGTCATCACGCTTACCGTGAGGATAGCGACACCGCCGTTCCTGCCGCGGGAGCAACAAAAGCCCGATGCGAACAACTTTATGCCCGTCAATCCGGGTATCGCGTCGTCGTATATTTACAGCCTCAAGCCGGGCGATACGGTGATTATGAGCGGTCCGTACGGAGAGTTTCATCCCCGCTATGACACGGGACGCGAGATGATTTGGGTTGGCGGCGGCGCCGGTATGGCTCCGCTCCGGGCGCAGATTATGCACCTTCTTAAGGCGAAGAACATACGCGACCGCGAGATGCATTACTTCTACGGGGCGCGCGCGTTGGACGAGGTGCCGTTCCTTAACGACTTCTTAGAGCTTGAGCGGGAGTACTCCAACTTTCATTTCCATCTTGCTCTTGACCGTCCCGACCCGAAGGCGGACGCGGCGGGAGTGAAGTACACGCCGGGTTTCGTCGCGCCTGTTATGGGCGATACGTACCTCAAACAGCACGATGCACCGGAGGATTGCGAGTATTATATGTGCGGTCCGCCGATGATGGCGAAGACGGTTCTCGACCTGCTCCACAGCCTCGGAGTAGAGGACGATATGATTTTGTTCGACGACTTCGGCGGGTAATCGTCCCGCTCCGGCGTAGCTCCGACTTTTATCCGGCTGTTGTCTGATGTTGCGGCAAATAAGGCGGTTTGTCAATATTTCCGTTCGGACGTTGCTCGTGGTATGTGTTCTTGCTTTCGTGTCGCTTCGCTTGTCGGGCGTGAAGACATGGATAGGGGAGCGCGCGGGGGCGGCTTTGGCGGAGCGTCTTGGTACGTCGGTGCGCGTCGGACGTGTGGACATAGGGATGCTGAACCGTGTTATTGTCGACGACGTAACGATATACGACCTCTACGGGAAGCGGATGTTGCGCGCCGGGAGGCTGTCGGTGAAGCTGTTGTTCAGCGACTTAATTCAGGGTAAAATCACTATTGCGTCGGCGCAAGTCTTCGGTTTGAAAGCCGATTTATATAAGCTCAAAGGCGGGGAGCAGGCTAATTTCCTGTTCCTCGCCGATGCATTTAAGACGGATGAGGACAGCACTCGCAAACCGATTAACCTGCGTATTAACTCGCTGATAATACGCAGGAGCGAAATCAAATACAACGATTGGAACGCGCCCCGGGAGCCCGATGTTGTCTCGCCGAAGCATATAAACGTACGAGATATAAGCGCGCACGTGATTGTCAATACCCTCTCTCCCGATTCGGCGGACGTCAACATCCGCCGCCTTTCGATGCGGGACGAATGCGGTCTCGACATACGCCGTATGTCGCTTCGGCTTGTTGCGGGGCTGTCGGGAGCGGAGCTGTCGGACTTCAGCCTCGTACTTCCCTGTTCGGAGCTGCATATAAACTCCGCGGCGAGTTATAACCTCGTATCGGGCGACACGACACGTATTGAGAACTTGAAATATAGCGGAACAATCACCGACAGCTCGATATTGCCCCCGGAGCTCCACGTTATAAAAGGATTGGAGCGACTCTCCGACGTTCCGATAAATGTTGCGGCGGACTTTTCCGGCACGGATAACAGCCTGACGGTAAGCAGATTAGAGCTGAAACAAGGAGCGGATTTCGCGCTCGTTACATCGGCCGATGGCTTTCGGGACAATAGCGGAATGCCGCATTGGACGATAGCTTTGGAGCGGTTGGAGACGAGCTGTGAGGGGATACGGAATATACTTCAGAGCGCCGGCAAGAATGTCTCGTTGCCCGCGTTTGCCGGTTCCTTGGAGCGTATCGCCCTGTCGGGCGAAGCGTCGGGCGCGGATAAAGACCTCTCGTTATCCGCTCAATTGGCAACGAATATCGGCGATATAAACCTGCAAATTGACAAGAACGGCGCGGCGTTACACGGCACGGCGGAGGCCGACAGCGTCTCTATCGCGGCGTTGACGGGCAATAATGATTTCGGCAAATGTACGCTCGCGCTCGACGTCGATGCCGATATAAACGGCAGGAAAATCACCACCGGCAACGCTCAAGCCGACATCCGCGGGTTTGATTTCAAAGGTCATACTTATCAGAACATGACCTTTAACGCCGGTTATAACAGGGACAAAGACCTCAATATCGCCTTTACGGCAAGCGACGAGTTCGGCTCTGCCGATGTTGCGATTGTTGTTAATGAGTTCACGGAGAGTTATCTGACCCGCACGAACCTCTGTTCGCCTGACATACACATTCCGCATACGACGTATAATATCTCCGTCCGCGACATCCGTCCGGCGGCAATGGGTTTAATCAAAAGTGAGGAGAACGAGGCTTACAGCGCGGATATATCGGGCACTTTTGCTTGTAACGGGTTTGATAATTCTAACGGCACGCTCCGGGTTAACAACCTTATGAAGACGACTGCCGACACGACGTATTGCCTTAAAGAGTTTCTGTTAGACATCGCGAGCGTCCCGGAGGGGGACAAGAAGATTATCTGCCGGAGCGACTGCGGGGATATACGTTTGACCGGCAACTTCCGTTATGCCGCGCTGCCGAACAGCTTCACTGCCGTGCTTGCCGCCCAACTGCCGGCGCTCGACATAAAGACAACGGAGACCGGCACCCATAACAAGTTTGACATCTACGCCACAATCACCGACACCGACCCGCTCTGCAACTTTCTCAACATTCCGCTCCGAACGGACGAGCCGGTACATCTTATTGCAAAGGCGGACGACGCCAACCGGACAATAAGCATTAACGCCGACGCGAAGAAGTTCCGCTACGGCGAAAAGGAATACAGCGATGTCTGGCTCGTTGCCAACGCTCCATCGGATACGTTACGTGTTCGTGCTAACGCAAAGTCGACCGACGACGACGGCAACACCCTGCGCGTGAACATCTCCTCGCGTGCTTACGACAACCGTCTCGCCTCGTCGCTGCTCTTCGATTCGAATGCCCGGAACCACATTACGGGCAATCTCAATACGCGGGTTGACCTTTCCGAAAAGACCCCTGAGGGGATGCCGGTTGTCCGCGCGGATGTTCTGCCGTCCGACGTAATGGTTGCCGACACGTTATGGAGCATTAACCCGGCGCGCATCACATATCGGG
>JAJPZE010000109.1 GCA_021204565.1 Prevotella sp.
GCGCCGCCGACGACGCAAGGCTGTCGTATATTTGTTGCACGCCGAGCATATACCGCCCGAGACGGACGTTCAGCTGTTGATATTGCTTCTTTGAGGACGGCAGGCGGGGCTTCGACATACGCTCTTATTCATCTATCGGCGCACGCATTAACAGCTCCTCGAACCGCGAAGCATCGTTGCCCTGCCCGTCAGAATGCACCACCCACTCGTCGGGTTTCATCACCTGAAGCAAGTATCGCGCCGTGTCGGGGTTCGGTTGCACGTATCGTTTGAAAGTTATCGATTTTTTTATGCTCGGCTCACCCTTTTCCGCGGGGACGTATTCGGTGCGTGTCTCCTTGACCTCATACCCGGTTGCGCACTTATATAACGATGCCCGCAGGTTGGTTGCCGCGTTATCGTTCCAACGCTTACGTGCGTCGCGTAAAGCTGTCTGAAATGTCGGCTTTTGCGACCATTTATAAAACGTATCCCTCGCTATGCCGAAGTGTTCACAGAACGACGTGACGGTTGCTCCCCCGTACTCCTCGAGTCCGTTCTCCGCCACCCAGTCCGCCATCTCCTTTACCAATTCGGCACAGTATTTCATTCGCGGTTATCGATTTGGTTCGCCCCGTTATATTTGGATATATCCCTGCCGCAATACGGGCAGATGTGCGGGGGCTGCTCTTTCGGGTTCTCGCTTGCGGAGGAGAAACTGTTCGGGTCAAGCTCGCTTGCGGCGTTCGCGTCGGGTTGCCATACGTCGAGCCCCCAGTCGTCGAGCTCTTCAGCGTCCCACTCGTTGGCGAGCGCGTCCCAGTCGTTCTCCCCATACCCGATATTATCCTTGATTGTGTATTCGCGGAGTTTCGCCGCGGGGGTGTCTTCGGGGAGTACGTAGCAGGGCAACTCCGTGTATCCGAGTTCGCGGCACGCCGCAAGGCGCATATTGCCGCAGATAACAACGTACCGCCCTTTGTATTCAACCGTGATTAAGCTCCGCATGGCGAGCATCTCCGGCGCGTCCTTAATGCTCTGCACGAGCTTGGCGAACCGCTTGTCCTTTATCAGGCGCGGGTTCTGCGGCAAGCCGTCTATCTGCCCGGTGTTCGCCTCGATGAGGCTGATGTCGATGTTCTGTAATTCCATATATCCGCTGTTGTTAAATCACTCTTGTTCCCAAGCCTTGTCCTTTTGATATTCCCCGAAGAGCCCCCATTCGCACATACTTGCATATATCGGGGTATCGAGGTTGAACCGTTTAATCAGCTCCGACGGATGAATAACATTCACGCCCTCGTCGAGGATATTCCCCTGCGCGTCGCAAATGGAGAAGTCGACGTCCGCCTTGCCGATACAACAGGCGAGCGATACGTATGCCTCGGTATTGTATTTCTTCGCCGCGATACGCGCCAAGTACCGGGCGTAAAGGTTGAGCGTCAGGTCGGCTTTGCTCCCGTCTTTCGTCCAGGGTGCGCCGCCGCCGACACGGCTTGCGCCGCCGTAGAAGTCGACCACGAGCTTGCGTCCCGTTGTGCCGCAGTCGGCAACGGTGCTGTGGCGTATGTATTGCCCCGTGCCGTTGATGATTATCTCCGCGTCGCCTGGGACGTACTTGCTGATGATGTTATACGCCTGCACCTTGGTGTCGGCGCGTAGTATCGGTACGGCGGCGATGACTTTCTTCACCTTGTCGCCGTCCATCACCACCTGCGTCTTAATATCGAGCCCGCCGCCGCCGTTCTCAAACAATGCCTTACATATACGCCGCGCAAGGGCGTAGTCCGCCGGCATATACTCATACGTCCCGTCGGGGGCGGCGTATCCGAAGAAGATACCCTGGTCGCCCCAGCCGTCATCCTCTACGCCGCGTGCGATGTCGCCTGACTGTTGTCCGATACGGGGGACGACGATTAAGTATTTCCCCGCTATGGTGTTGTTCACGCCCCACCGCGACTGATACTCGGCGGTGTATCCGATACGGTTCACCGCCTCGTGTACGAACTCGGTCAGCTGCTTGTCCGTGAACTTTTGCTTGGATGTTACTTCCCCCGCGAGGGTTACGTAATGGTCTTTTATCTGCACCTCGACGGCGTAGCGCGCCGCGGGGTCGTTCTCGATGTAACGGTCGAGGATGTATTGCGAGATATAATCCGCCGTCTTGTCCGGGTGTCCCAAGGATACGTATTCGGAGAACTTAATCATATTTCGTCCCTGCTTAATAGTGTTACGTTTTCGTTATTATCGAGCGTCTCTTGCCGCACGTACACGGGCAGTCGGGTCTCCACCACGAGTTTGTCGCCCTCGAAGCGCACGCGGTGTTCGGCGATATCGTTTGCCGCCTCTATTATCCGCTCGGTGTTCTGTTTCTTCATATCGGCAATCACCGCCCGGCGTGCCTGGCGGTATGAGCCGAGCGCGTTATCACGGTTATACCGCTTGATAGTCTTCCGTTCCGCCGTCATCGCCGCCGCCAACACCTTGGGATAATACTTCCCCTTGCTCTCGAAGTGGTTCTTTACGAATGCGTCAGGGTCGGCGTTCAACCGCTCCACGATATTCAGACATACGTTTGAGATAAAGTTGCTAATGCTCATGCCGTATCAGAACATAGAGTTATTCATTGCGAACCGTTGCGCGTCCGTCTCGCCCGCTTGCTTTGCCTCCGCCTGTATCTGTGCGAGGGTTGCGTCGGGGTCGTCGCTCTCTCCGAGTTTGAAGATACTCTCGCGTTGGCTCTCCACCGCCTTGCCGCCGTTCGCCTTTATCCGCAGCTCCACGTCTTTCTCCCGGTCGTTCTGTATGAACGGGGTGATGATATGGTCGCAGGTGATGTCGTCGAGCATCTCCGCCCACGCGATGTTCATCAGCTTGAGAAATGCCTTGATGACGTTGAACTCACGGGAGAAGAACCGCACCCATGCGCCTTCCTCGTCGCCGATAC
Organism: Prevotella sp.; assembly: GCA_021204565.1. Classification (GTDB taxonomy): domain Bacteria; phylum Bacteroidota; class Bacteroidia; order Bacteroidales; family Bacteroidaceae; genus Prevotella. The sequence continues at coordinate 2,927 of JAJPZE010000109.1, forward strand.
GCAGGTGCGGGTCGGTCAGCAACGTCTGACGCGCGTCGTATCCGATGTTCCCCAACGCCGCCATCTTCGAGAACGACAGGTCGGGCATCTGCGCTTGCATAAAATACAAATCGAGCAACGTCTCCACCTGATACTTAATGCTCTCCGTTGCCTGAACCCACGAGACATAATCCACGTCGCCGCCGTTCTCAATACGGAAGATACGTTGGCTGTCGTTCGGGGTCATACTCCCCCGCAGTTCCCCGATAACTTTCAGTATCGGAGCGGCGTTGTCCGCGATGGTGTTGCTGTTCCGCGTCAGCGTGTATTCAATATCGTTACGTATGCGGGACAGCCCGGCATATACGGGTTGCGGTCGCCAGAGGTACACGCCCGGTATCTTTCCGATTTGTATATCCTCACCCTCGACGCGCTCGCCGTCCTCCTCATTACGCGAATAGAGCTGTTGTTGCCAGTCCGCGCCGCCGTCCATACCCTGCGCCCAAATATAATGCTTGTCGGCGGTGTACGTCTCGAAGAACGTCACCGTGCGGTCGTAAACGCGCTTTTTATATTCGAAAGACATCGCAATCATATCGTCGAGCTCGTCGATAATCGGATACAGGTGCGCGCCGTTCATCGGACTGTACGTCTTGCACTTCAGTTTGTAGTTGCTCGGAAAACCGTAGAGGCTGTTCGGCTTCTTCACCGCATACCACATCGTGAACACCTCGCACGCCGCATAATACGCTCTTGCCCGGGCGAGGTTCTCGTCGTTAATCAATACGCTCTTGTATATCCGCTCAATCGCCTTGATTATCTCCGCCGCGGTCTCGTCCTTGTCGGGGTTGGCGTACTTGCGTTTGACGGGGATGGCGAACGTGAACTCGGCGTACCGCCGGGTGAGCAGTTTCTCCAACGCGAGGGTTATCCTGCTCCGCCGTATCAGCGGGGTGGAGCGGTCGGCGAACGCCGGGTCGGTGAGGATGTCGTGCCGGGTCTCGTCGTATTCTTGCAGAAGAGCGCCCCACGACGGGACGAGGACGGATTTGTCTTTCAGTGCCGCGATGATTTCGCTTATTGGTCGGCTGAAGTCGATAATATCGGTTATGGGCATACGTCAATTTTAGTTTTTATGTTTGCGCGGCAAATATAATATATCCGTTATCCGTATTTTTGAATTTAACATTTCGCGTGTACCTTCTCCGCCCCTCTGCCCTACCCGATTAATATCTGTTCACCCGCATCATCAACGTGGCGCCCAATGTTTTTATACAACATTATATCGGTGTACCGGGCAGTATGCCCGACGTGCGCCTCGAAGTCGGTGCGCACCGCGCCCTCAAACGGATTGCCCCGCAACGGCGTGCGCCCCATCCATTCACATATCTCTATTATCGACGACTTACACGAGGTGAAGTACACATACGAGTGATTGGCGAGGACGGTCAATACGTCAAGATAATCCGCCGTTGTCCAGCTGATGCCGTATGTGCTGACCTCTGTGGCGAGGTACGGCGGGTCGACAAGAAAAACTACATCCCGACAATCGGCATATATCTTGAAGAGCTCGCGATAATCATAACACACCACGTCCAAACCGTCGAGATAATCTTCACGCACCGGATAATCCTCCCGGCGGATGCAATTGTAAAAGCCCTCGCCGCAGAGAGCGTCGTAATCACGAACGTAATTCATAGAGAAGAGGAGCGACGTGGAGAGCGTCAGATAATCGACATAACCGCACGCGCGCTCCTCACCGGCAATACGCAATAACATCCGTTCGCGCAGTTCCCCGTCTATACGCCCGGCACGGGGGACGTGTGCCTCGTCCGCCATTGTGCGGAGAGCGGCGATAAGGCGGTTCGTCTGCGGTATATGCGCCAGCCGCGTGCGGTAGCCGTCGAAGTCGTTATACACCACCGTCGCGTCGGGACGTATGCGTTTCGTTATATGCGACAGGAGCCCCGATCCGCCGAAGAGGTCGACGAATGTTCCCGTCGCGGGAAACTTGCGCAACACGTCAATAAACTTCGAGGCGAACATACGCTTCTGCCCCATAAACGGTAACGGGGCGGTGCGGTACATACGCCGCGAATAATCGGAAAGAGAACTGTCGTTGTTGTCCATACCTAAGTTAGTTTTTGCGTTTGTACAAAGGTATGCACCGCCTTGTTGCCCGTCAGGGTTTTCCGCCGCAATCACACTGCATCCGGCGTGCAGTCGGCGTTCAGACGTTTTATCAACGCATACACCGTCCGCTCGCAGAGATGATACCTCTCCGCCAAGCACGCCACCGCATACGATACTTTCTCACCCTCGCCGCACATCCGCGCGTAATCATTCCATAACCCGATATAATCCACATCTGCGGGACGTATGCCTTGACTTCGGCATAATTCAAGAAACGGCTTATTTATTTTTAACGCTTCAATTACTTTCATATCCCGCGAAAACGATACCTTTGCATTGTCCTAATTGCTTAATAAGCAATATTTCTTGTATACTAATAAATATCCGATACATCCTCGGAAGGGCATAAAAGCCCCCGTGAGGGTGAATCGGATATGTTTTGTTATAAAGTAATTAGGACGACTTAATAACAGCCGGGGGCTTTTCTTCCCCTCTCCCCCGCAGAGGGCGCGGCATATCAAATACGGATGTAATGCCCCCGCTTGACAAAGCTCAGGGCGCCAAACGAGGGCTTAACCGTATCTTTGAACAAAGAATGAATGCCTGATGTAATGATTGCTGAAGCCATAGTTGTATATCGGTTTATTTGCGTAAGAAGTTCTTGGTTAATATATCGTCACTGACGTATTGTGCGTCGCGCGGATAAAAGGTGTTCGCCAAAGCGTCCGCCTTATCCGGCGAACGGCGCAACCGCCGCTTGATGTCGTCTTTCTTCTCGATGATTATCTTCCCGTCGGAGCGGAAGAGCCAATGCACATCGGTCAGCTCCTCAAGGAGCTCATCGTCGGGAGGCAACGCCGGGCTGAATGCGTTCTTCGGGTCGAGCCACTCGCGCATCGCCCAGTAGAGATACGCCCGCATATTAACAAACGCATACTCACCCGTGATGTCGTGCAGGTTGTGCGCGTTCTCGGAGAACTTGCAGGAGAAGGCGTTATACCGGTTCAGCTCCCTGCACCGCGCATACACGCCCGCGCCCTCGCCTATCGTATCTATAAACGCCTTGGCGGTGGTTTCCTCCAAGACGTGCGCCGTGATGCCCGCCACGCGCATATGGTCTGCCCCGTGCGATTGCAGTATGTCTATCTTCTCCACGTAGTTGCCCCGCCGGTATACGAATGCGCTGCGATCGCGCCCCATACCCGCCACGTCCACGCCGAGCCGCAAGGGTTGCCGCGCCTTATATCCGCTCTCAGTCAAACGCCGCCAACGCAGGTTCGCCATCTCCACCCACTCGTAAGGTATCAGCACATCCTCCGCCGCACGGGGGAACATACCCAACACCTTAACGCGGAACAAATCGTTAGGACGGAAATACTCGCCCTCGAAACGGAAGTCGCCCGTACCCTCGTCCGCTTCGTCCGCCGCTATCGGAACGCACCACGTCTCCACCTTGTCTTTCACCCACGTGTAATCAACCTGCCCGGGTATCACGTCCGTCCGGCTCACCACGTTCTCCGCATAGAGCGAGTTCAGCCGGAACTTCTCGAACCGCGGGCTCTTCATCGCCTTTGCCGCATACCCCGTGGTGATGTTCGGGTTGAAGACGATTAACATCCGGCTGTTGCCCTGCAGGTTGCCCTCTATTGCGTTGAAGATGGTCTCCGATATGCCTGTTGCCTCGGTTACGACGAACATCGTATTCGCCGCGTGAAAGCCCGACCACACCTCCGTCGAGTTGTCGTCCGCCTTGAACCCGGTTAGGAACCACTCGTCATATTTAGTGCGTATATCGTCGCCCGTCAGACGCCCGGGCAAGAACCCCGGCACGCGCCACAACCGCCGTATTTCCGGCGTCATAATGTTATGCACCTGCCGGTAGGTCGGCGCGGTCAACGCCACTTTCGTGTTCCGCACTAACTTGCCGTCCTTCCACCGCGGCGTGAGATATAGGAAACACAACGCGGCACACGCCCCGACAAAGTCCTTCCCCCGCGCCGTGCCGGAAGCCACCGCCACCAACGGCTTCTCCTGCACCGCCGCGATGATGTCTTGTTGCTCCCGGTCGAGACGCGCGTCCAACGCCTCGCGGCAAAACTTATTCCAATCTTTCTGCCAAGAGCGGAGCCGCGCCAACGCCTTATCCTCTTTCACTTTCGCTTTCGCCATAACAACATATCAGAAGTTGTACCCTGCGGTGAAGCCGACGCCCGCATACGGGGAGAACCCGTGCGCCGTGATGCCGTATCCTGCTTGTATGCCGACCGAATATCCCCAGTGCTTGCGCTTGACAACCGTCTGCGTGCGGATAACCGTTGTGCGTTCGCGGGCAAAATGAATGCTGTCTAACCGCGCCTCATACCCCGAAACGTATGCCGTGTAAAGGTCTCCAACATAACGTTTCTGCACCAAAGGTACAACGACATCAGCGCTGTCGCGCTCCGCCCGCTCAATGCTGTCGAGATATATCGTATCCACGACGCAATCAATATCCGGGTCAAGACCCGACGTATCGCGCACAACCGGCAACCGCCGCGTAACGTATCGTATAACCACGCTGTCCGTCGCCGCGGGGAACGCCACGCGGACGGTATCGTAAACGGTTATCACCTCCGTATGCGTCTCGACCGCCGCGCCGGCATTCCTCTTGCACCGCCGCATTACGGTTACGGCGGCGAGCATAATAATCATTATCACCGCCGCCGCCGCTATACCGCGCATTATCTTCTCACGCATCTCCATCCTAAACCAACTAATCAATTCACGTGGCGGGGGCGGGACTCGAACCCGCAACACCAAGCTAATGAAACTCGTAAGCTGCCCATTGCTTCACCCCGCTATGGAAAACGGCGGCGCACACGTATGCGCCCCGCCGTAAGTATCAATTACCGCTGTCGTCGGTCTCCGCGTCGAAGTCAACAAGCGAGAGAGCGCTGTCCTCGACCTCCGCACCCTCGGCAATCGTGCTCAGGTCGAGCGTGGATACCATCCACTTCACCGTTGCCGTGCCGTCATCGGGCAGGATACCGTCGTGCGTGTACGTAAACAAGCCGCCGTCGGTAGTGTCGAAGTTATCCTCCAACGTTACCACCGTCTCCTCTATACACGGACCGGGAACGGCGATGTTCTCCGGCTGTACGAATACCGCATAACGGTCGGAGACAAGACCGTCCACCGCCTTGATAATCGGCACGCGCACCGTGTTCCGGCGAATGGCGTATGCCAACTCGTAGGTGCTCTTCGCGTAACGCACATCCTCGTTGCCGCCGCCCTCGATAGAGGCTTCTTTCTTGTCGCCTTTCGTGGCGGTCAGCGTGGTGGAGTCCTCCTTGGGAGTCGGCATCTTTGTCCACTTCGCACCGTCAACGGAAAGGTTCTTTACCAATACGGAGCATTTGCCCCAGCCAATAGGTTTGTTCATATTTTAACCCTTTCTTTTCGTTTTGATTATTCATTAATGATTTGATACAGCAACCGGTTGGTTATAACGTACTCGTTCGTCGCCTCGACGTACTCGTCACCCTGCGTGTCGAACACCACCCGAAACGCCCTATCGCGGATATGAGACAAGACGCGCATCGCCATCTTCGACAGCTCGCGCATACGCGGAAAATCGCGCTCCGTCTGCCCGTCAATGGTTATGCCCGCCGTGTAGATATTAACATACACTACCGCCGACTGGCTCTGCGCGGGGCTGTTCGCCGCGCAGGAAATAACGATGTCCTCGTTCTTCGAACCGTGCCGTCGCGCGCCCTTGCACAGCTCGCCGCTCACTTCCGCAGTAAGCGAAGTCTGCACCAAAGCCTCGTATATATCGTCCGTGATATCGATACTTGTCTTCATCCCCGTCAAAACTCGAGTTTGTTAATCCTCTTCACCGCTTGTTGCATTGCCCGTCCGAGACGCGCATCAACCACGCCACGCGCCCACAGCTCCGTCGACGCAAGCACATCCTTGCCCTCTATCGCCTCCACGTAGCTCGCGTAACGCATTCCCGCTATCACCACCAAAGCATACGTATTGCCATATTCAGAAGCCAACTCCTGCACCATACGGCGCCCCTCCGCCGAGCCCTCGCTACCGCCGCCCACCGTCGCGAACGCAGACGCGATCTGCTCCGCACCGTGTTCGTATACCGCATAACCGATGGATGAGCGCAGGTTGCCCGTATGGTCAATCCACGACTCCGCCGCCGAACGGTCGCGTATCTTCGCGATACACTCCTCGCCGAGCTTGGCAAGAGCCATCCGTATGTAATACGCGATAATCACCCGCGACTTCTCGAAGAAGCCGTCCACCGCTTTCAAGGATGTCTTCAAGCTCACACCCATAACTTGCACTGCAATTGATAACGGGCAAAGCCCAACACCTTGAACTCGCGCGTCTCCGCCTCGTTCCCGAAGAACCGTATGCGGATAATATCGCCGTAACGGAACTCCCGGCAGTTGCGCGGCAGATTATAAACCGTGTATGAATACCGCTCCGTCCTGCCGTCGGCAAAGGTCAACTCATTCGCCTGTCCCGCCGGGACAACATCACACGTGCAGTAGTTTTCCATCCACGTGCGTACGCCCTCGACGCGGTCGCCGTTGGGGAGCGTCGAGGGTTGCCCGATATGCAGATAATCAAGCGTGTGTGATGCGAAGTTCAGTATTGCCATACGTATGCGGGGGTTAATGGCGGATGATTGTAACGCGCGGTATGCCGTCGTCCACCTCGTCCTCGCCTATCTCGTCGTACAGACGGTTGACGAGTTTGAGGATACGTTTCTTGTCTTCATCGGTCAACGAGCCGACGCTCTTGTCCGCTTCCGACAAGGATACCGCTTGGATAAGCGAGTAAAGACAGTCAGCCAGCGCACCTTTCCACGCATCGGAACGCGCCGTATCATACGTATATTCCGCGTCGCCGTCCAACCCGCGGGCGATGAGTTTGTTATCAACCAACCCGACATTTATCGGATGATAGATTTCATCTAAGAGTGCCTGTCTGACCGTCTTCGCCATAACAACAACTATATCAAACCCTTAATTAATTACCATATCCGTCCGAGCGCGTTAATCCGTAACGGCGGTTAATGCGGCGAACAGCTTCGTCTTCTTCGCTTGCGAGAGAGTATTCACCTTGTTGATGATGTCGTCATCGCTGTCGGTCGCCTCGGCGGGTACGCCTAACGCGGTCAGCTGTGCGGCAACATCAGCCTTGTTATACTTCACGCCGTCAATCGTAACATATACGTCCTCCGTGTCCTCCGCCTCAGCGGTTGCATCACCGGTTGACGATACGGATACGTCAAGCGTATATATCTGGTCAACATCCTCTATCACGGGACATACCAAAGCCTGCCCTTTCGTTACCTCTTGGAGAGCCGGGTCTTCAATGGAGTAACGGGAGATGAGCTTGTATTGGTCAACCGTGGTGTAGTTCACACCCTCAACCGGATGGTCGGCTTCGGCAAGCGTTGACCATACGAGCGAGCCGACAACGTTGTTGCAGAGGAATACCAATACGTTGTTATTCCAAGCTTTCTCCGCCGTGCGCACACCGTTAAGCTCCTTGATGATAGAGCGGTTCACCGTCTGCAACGTCGCGCCCCACTCGCCCTCAAAGGCGTCCTCGAACGCCTTCTGCGACGGTACGGGCAACTTGCTGTTGCTGTCGTATACCTTGCCCTGTGCATCGGCAACAAGCTCCCGCGCCCATTGCATCTTCCTTATGGAGTTGCATTGCGCCTTGGAGAGCATCACCTTGGTAATGCTGTTGCCGTCCTCTTCCGCCTTGTCGAATACTTTCTCGATGTCCTCACGCTCTACGTATCCCTCGGTGAGTACGCCGAACTGATGGTCGGCATAATACTTGTATTCGAGACGGATCGCCGTGCCGGCGTTCTCGTCGTTCTCTATCGCCACCACGCCGTTGGAGAGCGCGATGAGGAAGATGTCCTCGATACGCTCGTCAATACCGATACTGCACGCATCGCCGTCGTTGGCAATCTTCTGCAAGATACGGTCTTTCTCCTCACCGTTATTGGTGGTCTTGACGTGGTCTTCCATAATCTGGAGTTCTTTCAGCTCGCTCTCACGCAGAACTTTCTTCATACCAATCTTCGGTATGCGTCCGTTCGACGTGGCGATTGCACTACGCATCTTGAGCGGCAGGGGCGAGTCCATGGAGACTACATCTGCAGCTACATACGTTGTGCTTGCCGAGAAGCCCTCCCATTTCTGGTCGGCGGAGTAAACGGTGTTAAGCATCTCCTTGAAGAGATACGTCCGGTCTTTCGGATGTTCTTTCTCTTTGATATAAAGAGCCAATTGGGGCCAGAGCATACTGACCCAAACCGCGAATAATGATTTATTCATTCGTTAATCCTCCTCGTGTTTAGTCGTGTTCGAATATTAACTTCGGCAGTGCGGACTTCAACGCCGTCTTCATCGCGTCGGTCAACGGATAAGGCATTGCGCTGTCGTTCACGCGCCCGTCGTCCATAATAGCTACAAGCGGCTCGGATACCGGCTTGGTGCAAACCACCACCCCGACATACTCTTCGCCGTCTGCCAATGCGACATATGCGCCGTCGGTTACGCCGAGCGGCTTATACGTATAGTTCACACCGTCCGCGTCGAGCGAGCGGACGATGAGATGCCCCGCACGTACCGCGTCCCCGCTGAAGCCGGAGACGTCGAGAGTGCGTCCGCCCGTGATACCGCCAATATACTGGCGTATCACCACAGAGTCCTTGCCGGCAAAGATTTTCGTGCCCTCGCCAACAAGATTACAAGTTGCTCCCATTGTGTTCTAATTCTGTTTACGGGTTAATGATTGAGAGGCTTATTTGCCCGCCAGACGTTTGACATCAGCCTCCGTTAACAGTTGCGTATCCGCACCCTTGCCGCCGCCCTTGCCGGTCGGGGGGATTGCGCCGAGCTTGTCGAGCCCTTTCTCGGCACGCTCCTTGTTGACCGCGTCAAGGTCGGAGCGCACGTCGTCGAGATAATCGTCAAACTCTTCGTCATCCTTGAATGCCATACGCGCAAATGCTTTCAGCGTGCGGTCGCCGAAGCTCCCCGTGTCTTTCACCAATGCTTTCACGCGGTCGCGGCGGGTATCAGCCGTCTTGCCTTGTTTCAAAGCGTTCAGCTCCGCCGTGTTTGCGTCAATCTTCTTGTTGATTGCCTCGAGGGCTTTTGCGAGCGCGGCGAACTGTTCGTTCCCCTCGCTGTCAGCCTTGTCGTCTCCCTCTTTATCCTTTTTCGGGTCGGTCTTGGATGTGTCCGGCTTGTCGTCTCCATCCGTGTCGTCCTCTCCTGGTTTCTTGTTAAGGGAGTCTTTTAAGGAATTAAACCGGCGTTCCGCCACGCTTTGCGAGACGCGCAAATAAGGCAACACAGCCTCGATGCCCTCGTCTATTGCGTCGTCCGTCTCCTCGTCCGTAGCGTCATCTTTGAGGTTGAGTTTGCCGGCAATCTCTGCGGCGACACCCCTCAACTCCTTGCGGTTGAAGCCGAGCGCCTTTACATCCTCCCTCGTCCTCAACACGGCGAACACTTTGTTCAAATGCTTGTTCATAAAATTAGTTTTTGCGTTATATACTTATTGCCGGCAAATATAACACGCCTTATTACGTGAATTTTGATTTTAACATTTCGCGTGCAAAGATTTTTTATCAGGCGGATTGTTTCTTAATGTTTCCTTTGCCCGTATCGGTTCTTTTGCTTACCTTTGTAGTATAATACACGTAGTTATGACGCTTGAGGAAGCAAGAGAGGAATACGGGGAGTTGTTCGACTTCTACAAGAACAAGCCGTCGGATAAAACATATTGGACTGCGCCATTACGTTATGTTGGCGTGTTTCTCCTCTCCTTTGACGAGAAACACGTATATAATCTTTTTGCTGATATACCGGGGAAACTGTCAAACGAAGAGTTCCGTCTTTTCCTAAAAGAGAACCCTTATTGGCGGCGACGGTTCGGCAAGGAGATTAAAGAGCTTGACATTACTTTCTAATTCGCCGTTTCCGTATCTTTTGTTTGCTCTCTGCGGTATTTAGATACCCTAACAAACGCTTTATACTTTCGTCATTGAAGAGCAGGTCGGAGTCAATAAGCTCGCCCGTCAACGAATACGATATTTTATTATGGCTTCTCTGTTTCCGGCAACCGAACCGGTCTCTAAGTTCGTTTTTGTCTAACTTGGTAAATCCATTAAGGAACGAGGTCTCCTGCAATTCAAGGTATTCTATGGTCTTCCCTATCTTACGGATAACGGCTGTGTGCCGCCCTACGCTCAATATATAGTCTTTGCCCCCTACAACGTTGCTCAACAACTTCGCCGCCGTAGAATAATCGCTTGCATTAGTTGATATTATACCCCCTACATTCTTCGCAATCTGTTTCCATATATCGCCGTCGCTAAATAATAATTCGCTTGCCCCGCCGCGGAAATCAAGAACATTATATCCGCGTTTGTTCGCTAAATAAGCCAACGCGGCTGAAGCACATGAGCCTTGCGTCCCGTCATATTTCCCGACTCTCCCGATAATCTCTTTTTCGGTTAATGTCTCCGTTAAAGTACTTACCTCGCGATATTCGATACTTTTCCCCGCCATATAATCAGCTATCGCCGAAATAGTGGAGAGGTTGTTAACATCTTGTTCTTGCGAAGATGCCGAGGTCTTATTAACAACGTTCTGCTCGTTATCAGACGGCAAAGAACGAAATTGCCCGGTTGTTCCCGGGTACTCCGCCCTCTTTTCCCCTTTCATTGCCCGGCTGATAAAGTCTTGGTTATCCCTGACCCAGTAGGGCGCAGTGCCGCGCTCCGTCGCGGCGCGTATCTTCGCGGTGTTGGCTTGCACGTATGCCTTGAATTTATCGGGAACGTCGGGGACGTATCCCGGCGGCGCGGCGTCGGGGTCGTCGTCTAACGCACTCTGCGGATTAATATCCTCTTGTACAGATTCTTCCCGGCAATGACAGGAGTGCGTTCCGTATATCCCAATATCTCAAATTGTTCGGGGCAGTACTTGTCCAAGAAAGTTATGGGGACGCCCATTA